>URTW01000013.1 GCA_900550815.1 uncultured Collinsella sp. | reverse complement strand
TCCCCCCAGCCCAGGCCCTCCCCTCCCCCCCACCCCTTTTTCCTATCCAGCTCAAGACGGCAAACGAGTTCAGCTTGACGTCTCCCCTACTCTCAGCGGCATCCCGACATCCCTGCGTAAAGCCACTTTTTGAGAAAAGCGCATAGCTTTTTCGTTGCCGCCTAAAGAGCTCGCTTCGGTACACGAGCTTTTCCAGAACATCCTCACCCACCGGTTCATTGCGCCATTTGCACTCCGCAAACAGCGCAGTGCCCTCGCCATCGTCAACAATCAAGTCGATTTCTTCCTGCGTATGCGTGCGATTATCCGTTCCCCACCAGCGCCCGACACTCGCCGGAACCACATCGAGCTGGCCCGCGCGCGCGAGTTCGTACACGTATTGTCTGCATATAATCTCAAAGACCGTACCCATGTAATCCGATACGTGCGGCTCAATGCGCTCATACGCCATCTCGGCCATATCGTTTTGAATCAGCCCGATGTTCTGCGGCACAAACTTGTACCAGAACCTAAACATCTGATCGCTCAGCAGATACACGGCTCGCTTATTGCTCGTCTCGTTTAGGGGCAGCTCGCGCTCGACAATCCCAAGCGACGCCAGCTTATCCACATAGCTCTTTACGTTGCTCGCAGGGATTCCCGTAGAGCTCGCAATCTCTGAGATCTTCGAGCGTCCCTGGGCAATTGCCTGTACGATCGCATCATATTGCTCGGGATTGCGGCACTCCTGCAATAGCAGGTTACTCGGCTCCTCAAAGAGATAGCCCGTAGGAGTAAGAAAAAGACGTTTGATGTTGTCCTTGAGCGGTGCGACAGGATCGACTTTCTCGATATATGCAGGAATGCCGCCCGTCATGCCATAGCAAACCGCAGCGTCTTCGCGACTCATGCCCTGCCACAGGCCGAGGGTCGTCGTAAAATCGAGCGGCATGATCTTAAACTGGGCCGTACGCCTACCGTATAGTGGGCTCTCGTAGCCCAACACCTGTTCCTCCATAAACGAAAGCGACAACCCGCACAGGATAAGCATGAGCTTGGTCTCTTTGTACAAGTGATCGATCTTGTCTTGCAGCAACGAGCTGATCTCGGGATTCGATTGGGCGAGATAGGGATACTCGTCAATCACGACAATCAAACGTTCCGTGCGAGCCATGGTGGCCAATGCATCGAACGCCTCGTCAAAGCTACGAAACGACACGCATGCAGCACCAACAGAGCCCGCAAGTATCGCCTGGCTAAAGCCGTGCAGGTTTGCCTCCGCATTGGTACGACGAGCTTGAAAGTAAATAGCCTTCTTGCCTTGGATGAACTCTGTGATAAGGCGCGTTTTACCCACACGACGGCGGCCGTAAATCACAGGCATTTCAAAGGAGCCCGTGCCATACAGTCGATTGAGCTCGGACATTTCCACTGTTCTTCCGATAAACATAGGGCCATCCTTCCTTTGCGTTATAGCTAGCTATATTATACCTTCCTATAATATAGCTAGCTATAACGCAATTCGACAAGCGGCGCACGCAAAAGGGGCGGTACACCCCCGCACGTGGACCGTTCCGGAAAATGTATCCCGTTCTGGAGCCAAAAACTGGGCCGTAGTTTCCGCCAAGCATGCCATCCGGAAAGCGTGTCCCGTTCTGAGCCTGAATTCTGGGATGCACTTTCCGCTGAAGCTTCTACCGGAAAATGCATCCCATTCTGAACGTCGAATCCGGGACACAGTTTCCGGTAGAAGCACCGCTGGAAAGGCGCAGCCCATTCTGAGCGCTCATTCCGGGATGCGATTTCCGTTTGAGGGCCGATCCGGAAACGGCATCCCGCTCTGAGACCGAAATCTGGGACACAGTTTCCGGTTGAGGGGCGTTCCGGAAAACGAATCCCATTCCGAGCGGCAATTCCGGGACACAGTTTCCGCAGATACACGGCGACAATCCGTCGCCCTTATCACAGACCTTCAAACATGCGATCCAGAGACACAAAACAGCAGATAGAATGCTCTTTTTTCAAAAAGTACACGTCCCGAAACTTACCAAGACTTCATATCTAGCTACCGTTCAAGGTCGCCGATTACCGCCCACCGATTCGGATGTAAAAATGTCGCCGAAAACAGGCCATCTACCTGCATGGTTAGATTTTGGTCAGCTTTTGGTCAGCTGAGCGGCAAGTTCCAGCTGATACGTTTTTGCTACCCAAAAGGAGGCGGTAGCTCATGACCCATTGCAATGACCAGCTCATCGACCAACTGCTCACTCAAGCCGAACAAGAGGGGCGCTGTCTGATTCCCCCGAGCACGGCGATCCGAAAAGCGCTCCTTCGGCGCATCGGCAACATGGTCGTCTCCCCCATGCCGGGCATGTTCGCGCGCAAAACGCGCTGGAATGAGCTCAACCGGGCGCAGCGTCATTGCGAGATTATTCGCGCCCTTGCGATCATCCACCCTGATTGGACGTTCTGCTCGTTTTCGGCCGCCTGTCTGCTGGGGCTCGAGGTCTCGTGGCGACACCTGGATGTCGTACATGTCTGCAGCGCCACCAAGCCGTCGGCTCGTCCGGGCGCACATATTCAGCGACACCAGATTGAGCCGGCCGGAGCAATACGCAGAGCCGGCATATCGGTAACGCCGCCCATCAAAACGGCCACCGATTGCCTGCTGCTATCTGGTTTTGCCGACGGCATGCCCATTGCCGATTCGGCGATCTCAAAGCTCGGCCTTACGCGAGAGCAGTTGATGGAGGCCGTCGAGCAACGAGCGACCGCCCGCAATGGTCGCGCGATTCGTACGGCTCTCACCACGCTTCGATATGCCGACGCCCGCGCCGAGAGCGGCGGGGAATCGGTCGCCCGAGCCGTCATGATCGAGACGGGCTTTGCGCCCGACTGGCTTCAATACGAGCTGACGGACCCCTTCGATTCGGCCAAGCCCATACGAACGGACTTTGCCTGGGAGCGCCAGGCGCGGGAACTCACGCTGGGCGAGCTCGACGGGCTCATCAAATATACCGACCAGACCATGCTGGCCGGACGCACCACCGCCGAGGCGCTCGTTGCCGAACGACAGCGCGAGGCGCACCTATCGCTCTACGGCCACCCTCTGCTGCGCTTTACCATGAACGAGGTCCGCTCGGAAGGAATGCTCGCCAAAAAGCTGCAGACGGCAGGCATCCGGCAGACCGCGCTGCCGACATGGCTCAATGAAGTGGAGCTGTAGGAGCTGCTAGGCCGCGCATCGCCGGATCGCACCCCCCTATCTGGGCCGCGTTTTCCCAACGGCCACGCCAACGGAAAGCGCGTCCCATTCTGGACGCTCAAAACGGGACGCACTTTCCGGATGGCGGGCCTAGCGGAAAGCGTGTCCCGGAATCAGGTCTCGGAACGGGTCGTGCTTTCCGGTTGAGTCCTTCAGGGGAAACCGCATCCCGGAATAAACGCTCAAACTGGGATGCACTTTCCAAGTGAGCGGTTAGCGGAAAGCGCATCCCACTCTGAGGCATGATTCCAGGACGCAGTTTCCGCTTGAGGGCTGTTCCGGAAAGTGAATCCCATTCTGAGCATCGATTCTGGGACGCTGTTTCCGCCAGAGGCTCTACCGGAAAGCGCATCCCATTCTGAACGCCAATTCCGGGACGCAGTTTCCGCTCCAAACAAAAGGCCCCGGCTCGCGATGGAGCCGGGGGCCAAAGGCGCAGCATATGCAGTTGATATTGAGCGCGAACAGCCCATCAGCAATGGCTGTCCGCGCCCCACCCTACCCGCGGTTGCGAACGCGGCTGTAGGGCGTATCCACCATGGGCAGATCGGGACGCAGCTTGCCGTCAAATGCGCGATAGGCGTTCTGTACGGCGGGCGCCGTGGGAATCGTTGCGATCTCTCCAATGCCCTTGCCGCCGTATGCCACGGGCAGCAGCTCGTCCTTCTCCACGTAGATGGCGTGGATATCCGGAATCTCGGGCGCACGGAACAGCCCGAGTGTGCCGTACCTTGCCTGGGGCACGCAGTCCTTGAGCGGCCAGTCCTCGGTAAGCGCATAGCCCATACCCATGAGCACGCCGCCTTCGATCTGACCTTGGATCGAGATGGGGTTGACCACCTTGCCGGAATCGTGCGCGGCATAAACCTCGCTCACGCGACCGTCATCATCCAAAATGACCACATGCGTGGCAAAGCCGTAGCAGATGTGGCTCTTGGGGTTGGGAACGTCGGCGCCCAGCTTGTCGGTCGGCTCCAGGTACACGTAGCCAAACTCGCATCCCTCGAGCGCCTTGATGGCGGCCGCGGGATCCTGAGGATGCATGCCCTGGCCGGCGACGAGCTCCTGCGTGTGCAGCTGATAGGCGCGACCGTCGTCATACTCGATCTTGACGCCGTCGCCATGCGCATTCACGGGAGCGGCGGGCGCAGACTTGCCGGCCTCGATGTCAAGCATGGCATCGCGCAGCAGGAAGGCGGCACCGCGCACGGCCTCGCCGGTCACGACCGTCTGCCGCGAGCCAGACGTGGTGCCGGAGTCGGGAGCGTTCTCGGTGGAGCACTCGCCGTTGGCGATGCAGCGAAGCGGCAGGCCGCATGCCTCGGCAACGTCCTGCAAAAAGACGGTGTTGCAGCCCTGGCCGATGTCGGACGTGGCGGCATAGACCACGGCCCCGCCGTTCTCGACGCGAATCTTGCAGCGGCCGGCATCGGGCAGGCCAACGCCCACGCCGGCGTTCTTCATGGCGCAGGCGATACCGGCGTGTCCGGGATGCGCATAGTAGGCATCCTTGACCTCGAGCAGTGTCTCCTTAAGCGCCGTGGAGCAGTCGGCAATCTGACCGTTGGGCAAAACCTCGCCCGGCTCGATGGCGTTGCGGTAGCGAATCTCCCACGGATCCAGGCCGACCTTCTCTGCCAGCAGGTCGATCAGGCTCTCGAGCGCAAACTCGGACTGGCAAACGCCAAAGCCGCGGTACGCACCGGCGGGCGGGTTGTTGGTGTAGTAGCCAAAGCCGCGGATGTCGGTGTTCTGGTACTTATAGGGGCCGACGGCATGCGTACAGGCGCGCTCGAGCACCGGGCCGCACAGCGACGCGTAGGCGCCGGTGTCAAAGTTGATCTCGCAGTCTAGGCCGGTAAAGTTGCCCTCGGCGTCGCAGCCCAGCGTAAAGGTGCCGTCCATGGCATGGCGCTTGGGATGGAAAGCGAGCGACTCGGCACGCGTGAGCTTACACTTCACAGGACGTTGGAACTTATAGGCGGCGAGCGCGGCCAGGTGCTGGATGGACACGTCCTCCTTGCCGCCAAAGCCGCCACCCACGAGCATGGTCTCTACAACCACGCGCTCGGGTTCGCTATCCCAGCCAAACATGTGGGCGCACTCTTTGCGCGTGTCGTAGGCACCCTGGTCGGTCGACTGCACCTTGACGCCGTTCTTGTACGGGAAGGCGACGGCGCACTCGGGCTCCAAGAAGGCATGCTCGGTAAAGGGCGTGGTAAAGCGCTGCGTCACGGTAAACGCGCTTTCTGCCAGCGCCTTGGCGGCGTCGCCGCGCGTCACGTGACGGCTCTGGCACACGTTGTCCTTGAGCTCCACCGTGTTGCCAAAGGCAAAGAAGCTGTCGTGCAGGCGCGGGGCGTCGGCAGCCTTGGCCTCGACAATGTTGCGCACGGGCTCCAGCGGCTCGTAGTCAATCTTTACGAGCTTCTTGGCCTTCTCGAGCGTCGCCTCGTCCTCGGCAACCACCAGCACGATGGCGTCACCCACGCAGCGGGTGATATCGCCCTGGGCGATCATGACGTCCCAGTCCTGGATAAGGTGGCCGACCTGGTTGACCGGCACGTCCTCGGCGCGCAGGATGCCCACCACACCGGGCAGGGCCTCGGCCTTGGAGGTATCGATGGAGAGCACGCGGGCGCGCGGATACTTGGAGCGCACGGCGCTGGCATAGGTCAGGCCCGGCTGATCGAGCTCGTCGATGTCGTCGGGATACTTGCCCTCGCCGAGCACCTTCTTGCGCACGTCGATACGGAAGGCGCGCTTGCCCACGCCGTAGTCATCGCCGCGCTCCAGGTCCTCATCGATCTGCTTTTCGCCGCGGAGCACCGCAGCGGCCAGCGAGATGCCCTCGATAATCTTTTTGTAGCCGGTGCAGCGGCAGACGTTACCGCGAATGGCGTACTTAATCTGCTCCTCGGTGGGCTCGGGGTCCTCGGCGATGAGCGCTGCGCCCGCCATGACCATGCCGGGAATGCAAAAACCGCACTGCACGGCGCCCACGGCGCCAAAGGCGTACACAAAGGCCTCGCGCACGTCCTCGGGCAGGCCCTCGACGGTTACGATGTTGCGACCGGCAGCAAGAGCAGTGGTCAGCACGCACGCCTTGACGGCCGCACCGTCCACATGGATGGTGCAGGTACCGCAAGCACCTTCGGAGCAGCCGTCCTTGGCGGAATGGATATGCAGGTCGTCGCGCAGGTAGCGCAGCAGCGGTTTATTCTCCGTCGTCGTGCGCTCGACGCCGTTAACGGTAAAAGTGAATTCCTGTGCCATGGTGATTCCCTTCTACACGCCGGCGGCGATGCCGGTGCGGTCGTGGATGGCGCCATGCGGGCAGACGACGGCGCACATGCCGCACGACAGGCAGTCCACGCCGTCGATATGGGCGCAGTTGTCCTCGATGCGGATAGCGCCGGCAGGGCACTTTTTAGCGCACATGCCGCAACCGATGCAGCTCGTGTCGCAGATCTTGCGAGCGATGGCGCCCTTATCTGTGTTGTTGCAGCGCACCAGAATGTTCTGGTAGCCGGGAACGAAGGCAATCACGCGCTGCGGGCACGCCATACCGCACAGGCCACAGCCCGTGCACTTGGAGCGATCCACGCGGGCGATGCCATCGACCAGCGCAATGGCGCCGTGGGGGCAGGCCGTGACGCAGGCGCCACAGCCAATGCAGCCTTCGCTGCAGCGGGCGTCGCCGCCTGCGGAAGCGCAACCACTTCCGCAGGCAACGTAGGCCACGTTATGTTGAATGGATTTGGCCATAAGAGACTCGCCTATTTCTTAAGAAGGTACGAATAGTTGTCGCGCACGGCCCTGATGGTCAGGCGGACGGCCTCGGGAAGACCGGTGTTGACGGCATCGACCGAGACGGTGCGGACCGTGCCGGCGACGCGGACCTTAAAGTGGTCCTCGTCCACGGCCAGGAAGCCCTCGTTCTCGGAGTTCTCCATGTCCTGCTCGCTCCAGAACAGGGTGAGCTTGTCCTTGTAGGGACGACCCTCCTGGTAGGGGCAGAACACGGCGCAGTTACCGCACTCGTTGCACATGCCGTCGACATGGACGACCTGATGCTTGGCCAGGCCCGGCACCTTAATTGCCACGTTGGCGCGGTTGGGGCACACGTCGCAGCAGACCTCGCACACCGAGCCGCAGCCCAGGCAGCGGGTCTTGGTGCAGTTGCGCTTGTCGCGGCACAGCGACCCCTTGCGCTCGTAGCAGGCGTCCTCGCGACCGGCCTGAGCATTCTGGTCGGCGTACTTGTTAAAGTCCACGCCAGCGATGGCACGGGCGACTTCGGCGGCGTCGGCGATAGCCTCGACCACGGTGGCAGGACCGCGACGGCAGTCGCCCGCAGCCCAGACGCCCTCAACGCCGGTGGAGGTGGCGGCAAGGCGGCCGCGACGGTCGTGCTCAACACCCGCGGCGTCGTACAGGCTGGCATCGATGCCCTCGCCCACGGCACAGATCACCGTGGTGGCGGGAAGCTCGACGGTCTCGCCCGTGGCGACAGGGCTGCGACGGCCGCTTGCATCCGGCTCGCCAAGCTCCATAACGTCGCAGGTTAGCACAGCGCCGTTGAGCGCCTTGGGGGCCAGCAGCTCGCAGAACTCAACGCCGTCGGCAAGAGCAAGATCGAGCTCTTCCTCGTCGGCGGGCATCTGCTTCTTGGTGCGGCGATACACCAGGCGCACGTTCCTCACGCCGGCCAGGCGCTTGGCCACGCGGGCCGCGTCCATGGCGGTGTTGCCGGCGCCAATGACCACGACGTCCTCGCCCAGTTCGAGTTTCTCGCCCTTCTTGGCGGCCTCGAGGAACTCCAGCACATCGAGCTCGGCACCCTCGCCCAAGCCCGCAGAGCCGGGCATCCAGGCACCGGTGGCCACGACCACGTCAGTAAAGCCTTGAGCCTTGAGTTCGTCGATGGAATCAACGCGAGCGTTGAGCTGCACCTTGGCGCCAAAGGCCAGGCAGAGCTCGGCATCGTGGGAGATATCGTCGCTGGCGATACGGAACTCGGGGATCACGTGACGGACCACGCCGCCGAGAGAGCCGCGGGCCTCGAAGATGGTGACGGGCACGCCGGCACGCGTCAGGAAGAACGCCGTCGCCAGGCCGGCCGGGCCGCCGCCGATAACGGCAACGTTGCGCTCGCCGTCGTTTGCGATGGCCTGGGCGCGCAGCTTGGGCAGCACGGCGGTCATGGCCTCGCGGGCGGCCTTGAGCTTGCTGGCGCGAATCTGGGCGCCCTCGGGCTCGTAAAATGCACGCTCGCAGGCACGGCCGCAGGGATGCGGGCAGATGGTGCCGGTAATGAACGGCAGGGCGTTGCGCTCGATGATGATGTTGAGCGCGTCCTCGTAGCGGCCCTCGTCAACAGCCGCCAGATAGGCGGGAATATCCTGCTGGATGGGGCAGCTCGTGCGGCACGGCGTGGTAAAGCAGTCGGAAAGCGGGCTCTTGCCGGCGACCTTACGGTCGGGCAGCGGACGCAACGGCTTCTTGTAGAGCGGGTTGGTGAGCGAGTCGGCCTGGATCGCAGTCACGGCCTCGAGAGAGACGCCCTCAAACGGCTTGCCATCCAGGTCGGTAAACTCGCCGGCCATCTGGCTAAAGCGCTCGTAGCCACCAGGCTTGAGCACGTCGGTCGCCAGGGTGACGGGCCAAATGCCGGCATCGTACAGGGCGCGGATGTTGTAGACCGTAGCACCGCCGGAGTAGCTGATGCGCAGCTTGCCATCGAACTGCTCGGTAATGCGGCGGGCGGCCTCGATGGTCAGCGAGAACAGCGAACGGCCCGACATGTACATCTCGGTGGAGGGCAGCTCGTTCCTCGTCACATCGACGGGGAAGGTGTTGGTGCGCTTGCCGCCAAACTCAAGACCGCGCTCGGCGCACAGGGCAATCAGGCGCTCGAACATGGGCACGGCATCGGCCCACTGCAGGTCCTCGCGGAAGTGCGTGTCATCGAAGACGATGTAGTCAAAGCCCAGCTCGTTGAGGCGCTGGCGGGCAAACTCATAGCCCAGCAGCGTGGGGTTGCACTTGATGTAGGTGTTGAGGCCCTTCTCGGTGATGAGGTAGGTCGCGATGCGCTCGATCTCGGAGGGCGGGCAGCCGTGCAGCGTGGACTCGGTAATGGAGTTGGAGACGCGCGCCGGGATGGACTCGACAAACGCAGCATCGACATGCTCAAACTTGTCCAGGTTAGCGAGCGCCCACGTGCGGCACTCGTTCCAAACCTCGGAGCCGCTGGCGTCCTTCATGCCCTCAATGTAGGCGGCGACCTTGGGGTTCTTGATGCCCTCCAGATCATAACCCACGGACATGTTGAAGACAAAGCCGTCCGGGCTGCCCAGGCCGTACTCGCGAGCGATCAGGTGGCAGGCGAACCATGCCTTCACGTACTCGGCAAAGGCCTGCGGAACCTCGAGCTCGGTCGACCACTCGCAGTTGTAGCACTCGTCCTGCGCCACAATGCAGGGCTTGTTCACACACTTGGAGAGCTCCTCGCCGTCCATAACCTGAACGGTCTTAAGCTCAAAGAAGCGGGAACCAGCCACATAAGAGGCCACGATGTTCTGGGCCAGCTGCGTGTTGGGACCGGCGGCCGGGCCAAACGGAGTCTCGATGCGCTCGTCAAAAATGGGAAGCGCACCCTCCTGGTTGGTCGTGACCATCTTGCGCACGCCAAAGACGGCGCCCTGAGTCTTGTGCTCCTCGATGATCCAGTTCATCAGCTGCGAAAACGGGATCGGCCTCATGATGTCGCTCATAATGAGCTCCTCTCTGTAACGCCCGGCGAGACCGCGCGGCGGGCGCAAATACGGTGTAGCGCTAGCACAGCGCCGGCGACCCCGCGGAGGCCGCCTATACGCGCGTCGGATGCGGCGAAACATCCGACGCGCGTGAATCTACTTGTAATTAGTAGGCGCGATCGTTGAGCGTGCTCCAGAGCTTCTTGGACTCAGCCATGGTCCACGCGTTGATCTTGTCCTCATCAATCCCAACGAACTCGCGATCCTTGTACAGGACGCGGCCGTTGATGATGGTGGTGCGGCAGTTTTTGCCCATCATGCCAAAGAGCATGTGGCCGTCGATGTTCTCCTCGCTCAGCGGCGTAAAGGGCTTGTAGTCCATGACGATGACGTCGGCGGCAGCGCCGGCCTCGAGCACACCGAGCTTGCGATCGAAGTACTTGCTCGCCATCTTGGCGTTGTTCTCGAACAGCATGGTCATGGCCTCGCACCAGCCCACGTTGGGCATGGCGGCGTTGTGGCGCTGAATGATCAGGAAGACCTTAAGGCTCTCGAGCATATCGTGGGTGTAGGCGTCGGTACCCATGCACACAGGAATGCCGCGGCGGAAGAATTCGAGCACGGGGGCGCAGCCCACGGCGTTGCCCATATTGGATTCGGGGTTGTTGACGAGCCAGGTGCCGGACTCCTTGACGATATCCATCTCGGCAGGCGTCACGTGGATGCAGTGGCCCAGCATGGTGTCGGGACCCAGCAGGTTGTGCTGCAGCAGGCGCTCGACGGGGCTGATGCCACCGCGGTTGAGGCGGGAATCCCACACGTCGTTCATGCCCTCGCACACATGGATGTGGAAGCCGGTCAGGCCGTTGTTGGCCTCAGCCATCTTGTCCATGGTCTCGTCCGACAGCGTAAAGGTGGCGTGACCGCCAAACATGGCGGCGATCATGTGGTTATCGTTATCGTAACGCTCCTTGGCGGCCCACTGGGCAAACTCGGCGTTCTCGGCAATGGCCTGGTCGCATTTTTCCTGGCCGCGGCGATCAGAGACCTCGTAGCACAGGCACGAACGCATGCCCAGCTCCTGAGCTGCGTCCTTAATGGTGAAGAGGCTTCCCGGGATCTCGCAGAAGCTCGCATGGTGATCGAAGATCGTGGTGACGCCATCGCGGATGGAGTCAAGAATCGTGGCATAGGCGCTGGCCTTGGTGCCGTCGAGCGTCAGGTTGTCATCGATCTTCCACCACTGCTGCTCAAGATTCTCCAGGAAGTTGGTGGGGTTGCAGCCCTTAATGGCAAGGCCGCGGGCCAGACCCGAGTAGATGTGGGTGTGGCAGTTGATAAGTCCGGGCATGATGAGGTTGCCCTGGGCGTCGACGTACTCGGCATCCGGGTACTTGGCCTTGAGCTCGCACTCGGGACCTACTTCGACGATCGTATCTCCGTCAATGGCGACCGCACCGTTTGGAATGAACGGGGTCTGAGCGTTGCGAGTAAAGACGGAACCGTTAGCGACCAGAAGCATGGATGCTCCCTTCAACATCAGGGGCGGGGTTTGACACCTCTGACATGGCGGAGTGCGAAGCGCCGGCCTACACCGGAAACGGGCCCTCTCCCGTCAACGCTTCACCAAAGGGACAAACCCTTTGAAGTGCGGCTTGGCGCCGCATGACGTCGGCGGACGAGGCGATGCGTCCGCCGACGAATAGCACCGAATTGGTTACTTCTTGCTCTCGGGCAAGACCAGATCCACGGCAGCGTCCTTGGCAGCATCGATGTGCTGAGCCACGACCGGCGTCTGCGGAAGGATCAGGTTAAGGACAATGGCCATGATGGCGGTGGGGGTTACGGCATTGGAGCCGATGACGGTGGACACCCAGGCGGGCATACCCTCGCCGGCAAGGCAGCCGCTGGCCATCCAGATACCCAGGCCAAAGACGACGGAGGTGCCGACGATGGTGGTAGTGCGCTGCGTGAGGCCCTCGCGGGTGAACATGCGCACGCCGTTCATGGTGATGGTGCCAAAGACGCCGACGGTCGCGCCGCCGATGACGGGCTGCGGGATAGCGGAAAGGACGGCAGAAAGCTGCGGGAACAGGCCGGCGATGGCAAAGACGGCCGCGATGATCACAAAGACCCACTTGTTGACGACCTTGTTGGAGCAGATGATGCCCACGTTCTGGCCAAGGGCGCTGGTGGGAAGACCGCCCAGCAGGCCGCCGACCATAGAGGTGAGGCCCTGGGACACGATAGCGCCGGAGAGCTCACGCTCGGTGGGCATACGGTCGATGGAGCCCAGGCAGGCGGCGGAGACGTCACCGATAACCTGAATAGCAACCATGGGGAACACGACGGCGAGGGTAATGCAGACCTCGGGATCAAACTCGAGCGCGTAGGGCATGAGCTTGGGAAGGGCGAAGACCTGAGCGGTGGCGACGCTGGAGAAGTCGATCATGCCAAAGGGGATGGAGACGATCATGCCAACGATCATGCCAAAGAACACGGATCCCAGCTTGAGCGTGCCCTTGCCAAAGTTGGCGAGCGCAAAGACCACGGCGAAGGTGATAAGAGCGACGCACCAGGCCTGCGGGGTGCCCCACAGCGGCGTACCCATACCGCCGGCCATATACTTGACGGCCGTGGGATAGAGAGAGACGCCAATGGAGAAGATGACCGTACCGGTCACGACGGGTGGGAACAGCCACTTGATCTTGCTGTAGGCCAGACCAAAGAGGACCGCGACGGCGCCGCCGACGATCTCGCCACCCAGCAGCGCACCAAAGCTAAAGCCCGAGGCACCCATGGCCTGCAGGGCCGGCAGGAACGCGAACGAAACGCCCATGACGATGGGCAGGCCGCCGCCGATGCGACGGAAGGGAGCGAAGGCCTGAAGGGCCGTATCGATCGCCGAAAGAATGAGCGCGACCTGGATGATGTCGGTACTCTGCTGGCTATTAAAGCCGTAGACGCCGGCCATGATGACCGCCGGGGTAATGATGCCGGCAAACGATGCCAGTACGTGCTGAAGGGCACACGGGATCATTTCCTTAACGGGAGGCATGCCTTCGCGAGTGAACAGGGCTTCAGTGCCGTTCGTAACCGTCTCCTGGGTCATTTGACCACCAATCCTCGAAGTAGTTGTTTTCGCATCTAACGCTCTATTGTGACGCAGTGCGGGGTTGAGGTTGTGCCTTCATTGCATATCGTATTAAAGATGATTCTCATTCTCAATAATAATTTTTTGTTATCAGACTATTCTTCAGCTGAATTAACGCATTTCCGCAGGTCATGAAAGTGTCTGGTCAAAATAACATCTAACTTTTCTTTTGGTCAACCGTTTACCGCTAAATTCCTACCGTTCGTCTGCATTACACAATGTACCTGCGGATATACGAGATGATGGGCAGCGTGTTACCATGAGAAAAAATTGTTATGAACATTTCCGATTTCACTCAAAGGAGTTGCCCGTGAACGAGACCGTACGCCGCTTTTTGCCGATGGTCGATTTTCTGGAGCAGATACTCGGCAAAAACAGTGAAATCGTGCTGCACGATTTCTCGGATCCCGACCACGCCATCGTCGATATTCGCAACGGCATCGTGAGCGGCCGCAAGGTCGGCGGCCCCGCCACCGATCTGGCGCTCAAGATCATGCACGACCCCAAGTATCGCGACCTGCCGTTTATTACGGGCTACGAGGGGCGCGGTGCCGGCGGCAAGACGTTGGAGTCAGCGACGTACTTTATCCGCGAGAATGACGAGATCGTCGGTATGCTCTGCGTCAACACCGACCTCTCGACCGTACGCTCCATCAACGCCATGGCGCAGCAGCTCATGGCGTGCTTCGACGCAGCGCCGACGCGCACGGAGCCCGCCCCTATCGAGGTCGAAAGCCTTTCGGAGTCCACACAGGAGCTCATCGACCGCAGCATTGCCGAGTTGCTGAGCGCGCGCGGGCTGGATGTAGCGTCGCTTGGTCAGAGCGACCGCGTGGACGTCATTCGCCACCTCAACGGCAACGGGGTGTTCATGCTCAAGGGCGCCGTGGCCTGCGCCGCCACCGCGCTGGGCATCTCGGAGCCCAGCGTCTACCGCTACCTGCAAAAAGTTCGCAAGGAGGGCTAACGAGCAAAATGGAGCGCGGCTCCACAAGCGACCCGTCACTTGACAAAAGACCCTGCAGCTCGCACGCGCTGCAGGGTCTTTTTGCATGTCATGTTTAGTTGTGCCCAACGCCTTAGAGAGCGGCGACGACTTCGATCTCGACCAGACCGCCAGCCGGAAGGGCGGCAACCTGGAAGGCGCTGCGCGCGGGGAACGGGGCCTCGAACTTGGAGGCGTAGATCTCGTTCACGGCGGCGAAGTCGGCGATGTCGGCCAGGTAGACCGTGGTCTTGACGACATCGGCAAAGGTGGCGCCGGCAGCGGTCAGCAAGGCCTCGACGTTGGCGAGGGACTGCTTGGCCTGGGCCTCGGCGCCCTCGGGCATCTTGCCGGTCGCGGGATCGATGCCCAGCTGGCCGGACAGGAACACCATGTTGCCGGCCTGGATACCGGGGGAATACGGGCCGATGGCTGCGGGTGCGTTATCGGAAGACACGACGGTCTTGCTCATGTTTTTCTCCTTACGATCAGATAGAGAGCGTGAGCGCGGCGTTCGCACCGGGAGGCACAATTCGGTCTGAACACCGCGCTTGATTGGGATAGTACTCAAGGTTTCTGTTTGATGCAAGAATATTATCAGATTGCGAGAATATTTTATCGCCCAACGGCGCGTACGGGCCGATGAGCGGCGTGACTGGCGACCTGCCTGAAAACTGATCCCTTTTCCCGAGAGGCTGCTGAAGACTTTGTCCTGCTTAGGCTGTGGGCATCGTCCACCGCAACGGCACCACTATACTTTTGAATATCTGAGCATTTTGAAAGGCAGGATATGACCGCAACCGCCAGCCGCGCCACAAGACGCAGGCCCGGGCAATAGGCCCCCGCCGGCGGGCCCGAGCCATAGGCCGCCGCGCACGCCGCCGGGGCAGACGCCATCTACTGCGGTATGGGCAGCTTCAACGCCCGCCGCAAGGCAACGAACTTTACCGCCGAGGCCTTTGAGCAGGCCTGCCGCGCTGCTCACCTGGCCGGCTCGCGCGTCTACGTCACGGTCAACATCGTCATCAAGCAGTCCGAGATGAGCGATGCACTGCAACTCATCCATCGCTGCTCCACGCTGGGCGCCGACGCCTTCATCATCCAGGACTGGGGCCTGTTCTTTGAGGTCAAGCGCACCATGCCCGGCATCGAGACACACATCTCGACCCAGGCGAACATCCATGACGCCCGCGGAAACATCTGGTGCCGTGAGCAGGGCGCCGACCGCGTGACCCTCTCGCGCGAGCTTTCCATCGACGAGATTGCCACCATTCACGACGCTGCGCCCGATGTTGACCTTGAGGTCTTTAGCCACGGCGCCATCTGCTTTTGCTACTCGGGTCTATGCCTGCTGTCGAGCTTTGCCATGGCGGGCCGCTCGGCCAATCGCGGCATGTGCGCTCAGCCTTGTCGCCTGCCTTACGAACTAATCGACGAGAACGGTCGCGCGCTCTCCCCCGCCGGTCGCGAGCGCGCGCTGTGCCCACGCGACACCAACACTTCGCAGCTTGTTCGCCGTCTGTATGACGCCGGCGCCGCATCGCTCAAGCTCGAGGGCCGCATGAAGGCGCCTGATTACGTGTATTCCATCGTCGACGTGTATCGTCATCAGATTGATGACATGCTTGCCGATGTTTCGACCTCTAAGGATGAGGATGCCGCCCGCCAGCGCCAGCTCAAGCGCTGCTTTAACCGTGACTTTACGCACGCCTATCAGGACGGTACCTCGGGCGACGAGATGATGAGCTACGAGCGCTCCAACAACCGCGGCCAGATCGTGGGCACGGTGCTGGGCAGCCGTCTGGCCAACCGCGATGTGCGCGGGCTCAAGCCCGACGACCGCCGTCGCCGCGCTGCCATCGCCCGCATTGAGTTGTTTGAGCCCGTTGGCAAGGGCGACCTGCTGGAGCTTCGCCATGACGATGAGTTCGACCAGTTCCTGACCACCATCGCCGCCGATGATGCCGCCGCGGGCGACATCATCGAGTGCCGCGTGCCCCGCAGCATGCCCGAGGGCTGCCGCGTTCGCGTCATCCGCAGCCAGCGCGCCATTGACGCTGCCGGCGCCGCGCTCAAGCGCGATGTGCTGCGCCGCCGCGCCGGGGATGTTACCGTCGTAGCGCGGCTGGGCGAGCCGTTTACCGTTACGCTCACCTGCTGCGACGATCCTTCGCTTACGGCCACGGCCACGGGCTTTACCGTCGAGGCTGCCAAGACCCGCGCCGTCGAGGCATCCGATCTGGTTGAGCACGTCGGGCGCATGGGCTCCTCTCCCTTTGAGGCCGCAAGCTTTGACGTTTCGCTCGACGCCGGCTGCGGTATGGGCTTTTCCGCCGTGCACAAGGTGCGCGCCGCCGCTTGTAAGGCGCTGGAAGAGGTCATTCTGGCACCGTACGAGGAGCGCGCGAAAACGCTCGAGTTGACGGCGAATGTCACCAGAGATTCCCGCCCCGCGCCCGCGCACTACCGCGCTGCGCCGCAGATCTACGCCACCGTCACCTCGCTCGAGGCCGCCGAGGCCGCTCGCGCCGAGAGCGTAACGCGCATCTACATGACCACCGACGCGCTCGATGCGGCCGGGCTCTCCCCCGCCGATGCATTTGAGCAGGGCATCGTACCCGTGCTCGACGAGGTCTGCCGCGCCGCTGACCACGTACGTGTCGACCCGTGGGTTGTTGCCGGCGCCACGGTCGCTATTGGCAACATCTCTGAGCTTGCCCTGGCCGCCCAGGTTGGCGCCACGGCCGAGATTCGCTCTTGCCTGCCGGTGCACAACACGCCCTGCATGGAGGCGCTTGCCGAGCGCGGAGCCGGTGCGTTTTGGCTCTCGCCCGAGATCACACTCGACGAGATTGTCTCGCTCGGCGCCGCCGCGCCCGCGGCTCTGGGCATCACCGTCTTTGGCCGCCCGCGCGTCATGACAAGCGAGCATTGCATTCTGCAGGTTGCCAACGGCTGTATCCACGATTGTGCCAACTGCCGCCTGCGTGCCCGCAAGCTCTCGCTCAAGAATATCGACGGCAAGATCATGCCGGTGCGTACCGACATCCACGGCCGCTCACGCCTGTACGACGCCTACCCCATCGACCTCACGCCGCAGGTACCGCAGTTGCTCGACGCCGGCGTCCGTCGTCTTATGGTCGACGGAACCCTGCTCGAGGCCGATGAGATTGGCCGTGCCGTCGCTCGCGTCCGTCGCGCCGTCGAGGCGGCTCAAGCCGGCCGCAAGCCCGCCGCCCGCCTGCGCGGCGCCACCTCGGGCTGCATGTTTGTGGGAATTAGCTAACCGAAAGGCTTACACGTGAACGAAGAACCTCAAGTCCTCTACTGCGACGCCTGGCTCATGGCCATCGACAAGCCCGCTGGCATGATCGTCCACGGTGACGGCACCGGCGAGCGCACACTTACCGACTACGCTAGCGACCTTTTGTTGGCGATGGGCGACGGCTTTGCCGCGACTGACATGCAGCCGCTCAACCGCCTGGACCGCAACACCACCGGCGTGGTGTTGTTCTCGCTCGACAAGCAGACGCAACCCGCTTTTGACCAGATGATCATCGACCACGCATTCGAAAAGCACTACCTGGCGCTCGCCGAGGGCAAGATCGACTGGAACGAAAAGCTCATCGACAAGCCCATCGCCCGCGACCGCCACGATAGCCGCAAGATGCGCGTTGGCGCCAGCGGCAAGCCGTCTCAGACGCGCGTCAAGGTACTCAAGCGTCTTAAGAGCCGCCGTGGCCTGCCCACGCGCTCGTATATTGATGTCGAGCTGCTCACCGGCCGCAAGCATCAGATTCGCGTGCACCTGGCCAGCGAGCGTCATCCCCTGGTTGGCGACGACCTGTACGGAACGCCGCGCCCCTGCGGCCTGATGCTCCACGCCCACAGCGTGTCCTTCACGCATCCCGTAACCGGCGAGCACATCCACATCGAAGCCCCCTGCCCCTGGGAGCCCTAAAACCTGCCAAAAAGGGACAGGCACCTTTGTGGTGGCTTTGTCGCAATGGCTCAGCCGCGGTCCCAAAACGTCTCGATCTGTAACAGTTAGAGCTCATTTTCCGGCCTATCTGTTACAGATCGAGACATTCGAATCCCCCTTAAGGGAAAATCTCAATCTGTAACAGTAACTCGGCAAAATCAAGCTCAGATGTTACAGATTGAGACAAAGGGACGGCGCGGTTCGGAAGTATCTCAATCTGTAACACCTGGCCCACTTTTAACGGTCTAGTTGTTACAGACTTAGACAAACCGGTAGACAACAAAAGCTGCAACGCCCGTGATGGACGTTGCCGCTTTTCTATTGAGAAAACTAAATGGTTTTGGCCTTAGCCCGTCCCCTGCTGTTAGACCGTGATGACGTTGTCCATTGCCCGGTACTTGGCAGGGACATCGCCTGCGGTAATAATCGTTGCGTCACGGAAGTCCGCGAACTTGACGGGCGCCACCATGCCAAATTTACTGGCGTCCGAGATTACGAAGCGCTTGGCCGTATGGCGCATCGAGATACGCTTTACTTGTGCCTCCTCGATATCGGGCGTCGTAAAGCCCTGCTCGGCGGCAATGCCGTTAGAACCCCAAAAGCCGCAGTTAAAGTTGTAGCGGTCTAGGGTTGCCAGAGCATCGGGGCCAACGAGCGCCTCGGTCTCGGGTTTAAGCTCGCCGCCCAGCACCACGGTGCGCATGCCGCGCACAGCGAGATGCTGAGCATGGAGCACGGAATCAGTCACATAGGTGACCGATTCGAGATGCGGAAGATGCTCGATGAGTCTGAGCGTTGTCGAACCCGAATCGATGTACACAAAGCTCTCGGGCTCCACGAGCGCCGCGGCGCGGGCGCAGATACGCTCCTTGTCGTCGTTATGGAGGTCGCTGCGCTCATTAAGCGTTAGGTCGCGCGTCACGTGCGCGCGCTCAAGACTCGTCGCCCCACCGTGGACCTTGGCGATGCGGTGCGCTCGATCGAGCGTCTGCAGGTCGCGCCGAATGGTAGACGCCGTCACGCCCAGGGCCTCAGCAAGCTCCGGCACGGTAACCGAGCCGGCCTGCTGAACCATCGACACGATCGCGTTGAGCCTATCTTCCGCTAGCATCGCTTACTCCTCCTCGGGGTACACGACTCCCCAGTCGGCGCGAAGCTTGGTCATAAGCTTCATCACATCAGAAGCATAATCCAGCAGCTCGCGCTTAGAGTCGTCGCCGGCAACGGCCTTCTCAAGATCGGCCATCTCATAGCAAAGGGCGTAAGCCTCGGTGCCGGCGTGGACCTCCTCGCGGTGGCCGTCCGCAGTCCACACGATGGTCGCGTGATCGGCGCGCGGATACTCGTTGACCTCGATATAGCACTTATCGAAGCTAATAATCGAGCGCTTGGGTTGCTTGGAGTGGAGCGTGAGGCTCACAACACCCAGCTGCTGCTCGGCATTTCGGCAGACGATGCCGCCCGCGACGTCAACACCGGTCTCGCAGGTGTTGCCCAGCGAAACGACCTCAGCGGGCTGGCTTGCCATAAAGAGGCGCATGACGGACAGGGCATAGACGCCAATGTCGAGCATGGCACCGCCTGCAAGGTTACGATTGTAGAAGCGGTTGGTCAGGTCGCCGTACTCCTTGTAGCTGCCAAAGTTGAGCTGGGCGAGGTTCATGCGGCCAAACTCGCCGGCATCCATGCGGCGGCGCAGCTCCTGATACAGCGGCATGTGAAGCACCGTGGTGGCGTCCATAAGGACGACGTTGTGCTCGTCGGCGATGGCACGCGCCTCGTCGAGCTCGGCGGAGTTGAGGGTAATGGCCTTCTCGCAGAGCACGTGCTTACCAGCTGCCAGAGCAGCTCGCAGGTAGGTGATATGCGTGTTGTGCGGGGTGGTGATGTAGACGGCGTCGATGTCAGGATCGGCGTAGAGATCCTCAACCGTGTCATAGACCTTCTCGACGCCGTACTGGTCGGCAAAAGTCTGAGCCTTGGTGAGCGTGCGGTTGGCAACGCCCGTAAGCTTGCGGCCGGCCAGGGCAAGGGACTGAGCCATCTGGTTGGCAATAACGCCGCAACCGATCACAGCCCAACGGAGCTCGGGAGCCGTAAAGATGTCGTTAGGGAACGGCTTGTCCTGGACCGAAGCAAATGCTGCTTTGGCGGCAGCCGCGGCGACGAGTGGAGCCTGCTAGGAATAAGCCAATAAGAGTCTCCTGTGTCATAGAACGTCTTGCATTTCTGACAGCTCTATATTCGCACAAACACGCGCGTCAGTGCGCGTTTTTGCGTATCTCACCGCTAAACGGTCATTATTGCCCCGTAAACGGCGCATATATACGCATAGGTGCGTAATTAAACGCAATCTAACGCGCATAAACGCGCACACAAGCAATTTATACAGCACGACCCGCTCATTTATGCTTACCCAGTTAGTGTACTCATTTAAGCCTGTCCCCAATGAGTAGGGATAGAAAAAAGG
>URTW01000012.1 GCA_900550815.1 uncultured Collinsella sp. | reverse complement strand
GGGGCCGCGGGGGCGTTCGGCTAACTGCGGGAATGGCCTATTTGCTCAATGTGTTCGGCTGAGATCGGAAATCAACCGTACAAGGCAGGTAGCTGTGCAAACTGGCCGTGCGCCCATCCATGGCGCTCGGCTCGCGAGATCAAGGATATGGTATGGGTAAGAAGCACGATAAGAAGACCAAGCCCGCAGTGGGCAAGACGCCCAAAGGCATGAAGGTCGATAAGGCCGTCAAAAAATTCCGCAAGCTCGAGGGCAAGCTGTGGACTCGTGAATACCTGCTCAAGATTGCCGAGTTCGATGGCGCGACGATTGCCCCCGCCAACGGCGCCGCGGCCCGCGCCGATGCTATGGGGACCCTTGCCGGCGAACATCACAAGCTCCTGACCAGCAAAAAGTCCGTTGAGCTCGTGCACTCTCTCGCGCGTGAGACGGTCGCGGGCGAAAAGATCGACGACCCGCAGCTGCTCGACGAGATTCGCGTGCTCGGCCGCGACCAGCGCGAGGAAAGCGTTATCCCTACCGAGGAGGCCGAGGCCTGGACCAGACTCACCTGCGAGGCCGATGCCGTGTGGCACAAGGCTAAAACCGCCAATGACTGGGCGAGCTTTGAGCCCTATGTGGACAAGATCGTCTACCAGCTCAAGCATCAGGCCGAACTCATGGACCCCAAGCGCGACCCATACGACGTTTGGCTCGACCAGTACGAGCGCGGCCTTTCTGCCGAGAGCTTCGATGCGTTTTGCGATGAGGTCAAGGCGACGGTCGTGCCGCTCGTGCACGCCATCGGCGAGCGCGGCCAGCAGCCCGCTGCCGACTTTTTGCACGCCCGCGTGCCCGAGGCCGCCCAGCGCGCCATGAGCTTCGACCTTATGAAGCTCGTCGGCCTGAACCTGAACGACACCACGCTTGCCTTTACCGAGCACCCGTTTAGCGAGGGCTTTGCCGTGGGTGACGCGCGCATCGCGACACACATCTACGAGAACGATTGCATCTCCAACGTCTACAGCATCATCCACGAGGCGGGACACGCCATGTACGAGCTGGGCGTCAATCCCGCCTATGCGCGCACCTGTCTTGAGGGCGGCACCTCCATGGGCATCCACGAGAGCCAGAGCCGCTTTTTCGAGAACACCGTGGGTCGCAGCCGCGCCTTTATGGGCCCGCTGCGCGAGGTGCTGCGCCGTCACGCGCCCGAGGTCTACGGCAGCGTGGACGAGGACACGCTCTACCGCGCCGTGAACATCGCGCAGCCTTCGCTGATCCGCACCGAGACCGACGAGCTCACCTATCCGCTGCACGTTATGGTGCGCTACGAGATCGAGCGCATGCTGTTTGCCGGCGAGGCCACGGCCAAGGACATCCCCGCGCTTTGGAACCGCTTCATGGATGAGTACCTGGGCATTCCCGTTCCCGACGACACGCGCGGCTGCCTACAGGATACGCACTGGAGCGGCGGCTCGTTTGGCTACTTCCCCACCTATGCGCTGGGCAGCGCCTACGACGCCATGTTTGTGCCGGCCATGTGCCGCGACGGTGTCGACCTCAACGGCGCCTGTGCGAGCGGCGACCTGACACCCGTCCGCGCCTGGCTGGGCGAGCACATTTGGCAGTGGGGCCGCGCCAAGGACGCGCCGGAGCTCATCAAGGGCGCGTGCGGCATGGCGTTCGATGCCCGCTACTACTGCAGCTACCTGCAGGACAAGTTCACCACGCTCTACGAGCTGTAAGGCATAACCGACACGCCAACGCAAAGGGGACGCCGCGGAACCAATCCGCGGCGCCCCCTTTCCACCTAGTCGTTTAAGAACGTCCCCAATGACTACCTTACAGAGCCTCGAGCGCGTTGGCGATGCGCTTCATGGCGGCATCGGCGGATGCTTGGTCGGGCGCCTCGGCCAGCACGCGGATAACCGACTCGGTTCCGCTCTTGCGCACGAGCACGCGGCCCTCGCCTGCCAGCGCAGCCTCGGCCTCGGCGATGGCGTTCTGCACGCCCATATTCTCGAGCGCGGCGTCCTTGTCCGCCACGTGCACGGCCACCTGCGCCTGTGGCAGCAGCTTGCACGGAGCCGTGAGCTGCGAGAGCGTCTCGCGCTCGGCACGAATCACTTCCATCACGCGCAACGAGGTCATAATGCCGTCGCCCGTGCGCTCGATATCGCCAAAGATCGTATGGCCCGTCTGCTCGCCGCCCAGGCTGTAGCCGCCCTCGCGCATCTTGGCATACACGTGACGGTCGCCCACGCCGCTGGTCACGGCGCTCAGACCGGCAAGCTCCAGCGACTTGACCAGGCCAAAGTTGCTGGCAATCGTCGGCACCACGGTACCGCCCGAGAGGCGACCGTGCTTGTTCAGATACACGCCGCACACGTACAGGATCTGGTCGCCGTCGACCACGCGCCCGCGCTCGTCCACGGCCAGGCAGCGGTCGGCATCGCCGTCGTAGGCAAAGCCCACGTCCAGGCCCTGCTCCACCACATGGCGCTGCAGACGCTCCATATGCGTGGAGCCGCAGTCGACGTTGATGTTAAAGCCATCGGGCGCGGCATTGATCACGCGCACGTCGGCGCCCAGCGCGTCGAACACCGGCTTGGCCACCGAGGAAGCCGAGCCGTTGGCGCAGTCGATACCGATCTTGACGCCCTGCAGCGAAAAGTTCGCACTTGCAATGAGCGAAGCAATGTAGCGGTTGCGGCCCTGCATGTAGTCCACCGTGGCACCAATGTGGTTGCCCGTGGCCAGCGGCACCTCGCCCTTGCCATCGATATAGTCCTCGATGAGCTCCAGTACGTCCTCGTCCATCTTAAAGCCGTCGCTGTTGACGAGCTTAATGCCGTTATCGCAAAACGGGTTGTGGCTCGCGCTGATCATGATGCCGCAATCGAAGCAGCCTTCCACGGTCTGATGCGCTACGCCCGGCGTGGGGATCACGTGCAGCATATAGGCGTCCGCACCGCTCGCGACCAGGCCGCTCACCAGCGCCGCCTCGAACATATAACTCGAGCGACGTGTGTCCTTGCCCACGATGACGCGCGCCTTGCGCTCGCGGTTGGCACCGTAATACCAGCCCACAAAACGGCCAATCTTATAAGCGTGCTCTACCGTCAGCCCAACGTTGGCCTCACCGCGAAAGCCGTCGGTGCCGAAGTACTTCATATCTTACTTATCCTGTTCGAACGTTTGAGCGGTTGGCGTGGTACGAACCTTAAGCTCTTTGTGCCCAGAGTCCTTCGAAGTCGTGACCGTGTACTCGACCTTTATGTCTTGTCCAAGAAGCATGTGGACACCGACCCATGCAACCTTCAAGCCATCGTGCGTCACTTCGTTCATCTCGATAGAACCGGAGCCCGAAGTCTTAATGTCCGAAATGCTGCCTCCCGCAGGAGCATAGAGATAAAGCCTCAGCACCTCATCGTCAATATCCTGGCTAATGCCGTTATGGCCCTGGAAATAACCAGGCATCTCGGCCTTCTCCTGGGGGGTCATCGTGTTCTTGAGCGAGGTGGTCACTCGATACGTCGTCGAGCCATCGGCATTTTCAACCGAAGAATCGATGGTGACTCGCTTATCGAGGAACCAATCCATCTTTGAATAGCTGTAGTTGTTCACATAGACGCCCAAGATCGGAGCCTCCGACGTATCGGTTTGGAGGGCGCCCGATATTCCAAGAGCCTTCGCGGCCTTTTCCTCGTCATCGTTTCTCGAATACATGAGGATGCGACCCTCGGAAGCGCCCTTTTCGATGGCGGCAGCAATCTTAGTAATATCGCTGGATCCCAGTTCGCCCACGATCTTGTTAAAAGCTGATCCGGCAACCGCCGCAAAAATGGCATCCTGTTCCTCTACCGGGTAATTCCAATAAATATCGTGCAGCAGCACCTTTGCAGCGTTGCTTCCATCAACGACGGTGCCATCAGGAAGCTGTGTGCCGCCTACAATGCCGAGCATATACTGCAAAAATACCGGATCGACTGCAAATACGCCGTCGATGTCATCTCCGACAATGGCCTTCTGCATATCGCTGGCAAGCTGAGCCGCACGCGGATAATCGGGCGTCATCGTAACGTCGCCCATCGTGTATCCGAGCGTGTTGAATCCGGTCAGGCCCCATCCGGTCGTGAACAAGTTTGCCTCTTCATCGGTGATGGGAAGCGGGCTCAAAGGCTCTTTCATCATGTCGACTTAGACAAAATCGCCCAGTTCGAGCTTACCGTCAGTCACCGACATCACGCCGCGAGAACCGGGGAAACCGCCGCAGGCGCGGATCTCGACATTGCTCATCGCGAGCACAAGATAATGACGCGTCTGGCCGTTGGCGCCGAGCATCTGGGGAAGGACGGGGGCGACCTTCTCCGCCGCGTCAACCGCGCCGTTGAGGGTGGCAAAGCCGTCCTTGGCCTTATCGACCAGCTCGGTCACCTGGGAAATATGAGTATCGCCAATGCCCTGGACCTTCTCGTTGGCGCTCTTGAACACCTTCGAGCTGCTGGAAAGCGAATCGGCGACCGCCTGTAGCGCGGACACGTTAATCATGCCGTCCTGGAACAGCTTGCCGGGCGTGGCCTGCGAGAGGTTATCGGCCATGGGAACCAGCGCGTTGCTCGAGACATCGGACAGGGCATCAATCATGGTGCGGGCTGCGTTGATGTCACTGCCATACACCGGGATAAACGATGCCGCCGTCCACAGCGGGCTCGAGGTCTCCGCCTTCATGCTGTCGCAGAGCTCATCGATCTTCTTCGCGTCGTCAGGCAGCGTCGAAAAATCGCCCGACGTGACCTTGTCCTTAAGGCCACCGACGATCTCGACAGCCTCCTTCGCTTCGCTCTTTACGGTCTTTGCCGAGTTAAGCAGCATAAAGCCGCTTGCGCCAAGCGCAACGAGAAGCACCGCGACTACAGCGGCAATAATGGCGCCAGTGTGACGCTTCTTGCCCTCGCCCTTGCGATGGCGATGACGGACCAGACCGTCAGAGGTCGAACTCGACGAAGCGTCGCTACCGTAGTTCAAGCCAAAATCGTAATAATCTTCCTTGGAACCCGAGCCCGCAAACTCGGCACCGCTGTCATCCAGGCGGGCGAACGTGCCAGTCTCGGAGGCGCCGGTATAAATCGTGCCAAGGTTACCCGTAAGCCCCGCGCCACCGGCAGAGGGAGTATTGTTGGCGGCCTTGCCGGCATCAACGTTGCCAGCGGCATTCGCGGCGTTGGCAGCACCTGCGTTGTTCGCAGACACCGAAGGGGCCCCGCTCGGCTGCGACGCGGAGGTTGCACCGCCCGCAAAGACATTCCCTTTTGCACGGCCGGTCTTTTTTGCCTTTTGAGACTGCTCGTACAGAGCGGTAAACATCGCCGTCTCGACCGGGGACACGCGCTTACCGGAACCGCCCTGTCCAGCGCCGCCCGGCGTGCCGGCCTTACCAGCCCCGTTCGGACGCGGCGGAACTGCAGGGCGGCCGCTATCGCTGCCCTTAAAGTGATTACCAGCCATAAAGAAATCCTCGCAATTGAGTCGCAATGAAAAAGTCCATAACATTACTAGTTTATGGCATTTTGAGCATCGACAGCTAAACTCCAGACACGGACATCAATTGGCGAAAATGCGGCACAACACCTTTTCTGTCTTGGCGGCGGCGCTAGCTACACCGTGAGGAACATCATCACGATGATCATGACAAAGCCGATAAGGTCGGTCGGCAAAAACACCGTGCCCAGCATAACGGCGCTGGTGATGGTCGCCGAGACGGGCTCCACGGTTCCGATGAGACTCGCACGCACCGAGCCGATGTCCTTAACGCCCTGCATATAGAGCATGTAAGCAAAAAACGAGCCGATAACCACGAACACCGCGAGCGCCTCGATGCCGGCAGCGTCGAGCGCCGGCATATGCGCCCAGGGCTGCACGAAGACGCACGAGACCACGCCCGCCGTGAGCATTGCCGAGCCCGTGACGATGGGGCTGCCGTATTCGGGCAGGATCTTGGCGGGAATCACCGCCATACACGCGGCGCTGACCGCACACATAAGACCTGCTGCCAGGCCAAGCGGCGAGATATTCAGGCTGGTGGGGTCGCCGCCGGTGGCGATTAAAAAGGTTCCACCCAGAGCCAGGCCAATGCCGATGACTTCGCGAGTACGCGGCATACGGCGATCGGTCACGCAGGCGTAGCCCATGATGATAACGAGCTGCAGGCACTGGAGCACCGTCGCGGTTCCGGCGTTCGTCAGGCGCACGGCCGAAAGATAGCAAAACTGGTTGAACAGCAGGCCAAAAGCGGTAAAGAGCAGCAGCTGCTTGCGATCAGCGGGCGTCGTCCAAAGCTTGACCAGGCGTGCGCGGTCGCGCGTGACAACCACAGCCATAAAGAGCAGGCCGGCGAGAATCTGACGCACGCTCATAAGCCACAGCGTATCGACATGGTAGGTATCGAACAAAAAACTCGCGCTGGTGCCCGAGAAGCCCCAAAACGAACCGCCCACCAGCGTAGCCAAGACGCCCGTGATCATCTTGCGCGTCGAAGCGCTGTTCAGGCGGTCGCGCCATGCGCGACGGGTGTTGCGGCTGAGCTCGTCGGTGCCCTCGGGCACATCAATGTTCGATATATCGGTCATCGGCACCGAAGCCCCTGCGCCTTCGACCTGCTCGACACAC
The DNA here is from genome assembly GCA_900550815.1 of uncultured Collinsella sp. Lineage (GTDB taxonomy): Bacteria > Actinomycetota > Coriobacteriia > Coriobacteriales > Coriobacteriaceae > Collinsella. Next base: position 14,045 of record URTW01000012.1, on the reverse strand, counting down.
TCTTTGCTCATTCCGCTCCCCCGAAACAGCCTGGAAACAATTCGGCTTACCTTACCACGGCGAAGTCACCAGCTGGAGGCTTGTCCGCTTATCGGTAGGACAATTCCGCAGGCGTCTTTCCATAGCTCGATACCGCAATGGCCTTGCATTATGCGACAGCCAAATCGCGGCAGCAGGCTCTTTTGAGATGGATGCAACAAAGCCGAAATGGATGCAACAAAGCCCCCGAATTCCACAATGTAAGCGATTTTTAAAAATGTTCTTGCCACCGAGTTCAGGCTCCGTTATATTATCCCTTGCGCGCTTGCGCACCCTTGATCGGGCGTTTAGCTCAGGGGGAGAGCGCTTCCCTGACACGGAAGAGGTCAGAAGTTCAAATCTTCTAACGCCCACCAAATGTTCGCAGCTCAGAGGTTATGTCCTCTGAGCTGTTTTGTTTTGCTACCAAGCACGCCGTCAAATATGCCAGCAAATATTGATCCAAGGTCCCCGTAGAGGTGCCGGCAGGTTGCATACGTCCTGGCCGACCGTGACCGCAACATGTTGGTCAAGCATAATCTTTTGGATTCTTTTGGCGTGAGCGGCTTGGTTTTGGTAGGATTTGTCAGCGGCTTGACTAAGGGGGTTTTATAACTGCCATGCAGGTAGCCGTGTTGGTAACGTTTTACCGACTTGCCAAGAACCCCTCATAATTAATGCGTCTGCAAAATAACTAATTGCTTTGACCTGCTGAAACACTATATGTTGTGTTTGACCTAAAAAAAGAATACAGGATATAGATGCCTCTTTGTCGTATGATAGATGGCGGACAGAGAACGAGGACCTTATTCGCCCCATTTGGATGGATCTTCGAGCCCCTTGAATGGCTGCGAGGATTGTCCGCATGAGAGCCTATGGTTTTCGAAAACACAGATTGCGCGACGGCGCCGCAAGACAGGGGCAAGCCCTGCCGGGCATCGTTTGGCTCTGAAGCGCAATACGATTTCGACGCGAAAGAGGCAAGAGGATGAAGATCATCAAGCGCAGCGGCACCGAGGTTGTCTTTGACATCGATAAGATCGTCAATGCCATCCGCGCCGCAAACTTGGAGGTCGAGGAGAGCTCTCGTCTTACCGACCGCCAGGTGGTTTACGCGGCACAAAACGTCGCCGAGGCATGCGAGAACGCGGGCCACACCGTGTCGGTCGAGGAGATTCAGGATCTGGTCGAGGACGAGATTATGCGTCTCGACTGCTACGAGGGTGCCCGCCACTACATCATCTATCGCTATGTTCAGAGCCTGAAGCGCCAGAAGAACACGACCGACGACAAGATTCTGTCGCTGATTGAGTGCAACAACGAAGAGGTCAAGCAGGAGAACTCCAACAAGAACCCGACCGTCAATTCCGTTCAGCGTGACTACATGGCCGGCGAGATCTCCAAGGACCTGACCCAGCGCGTGCTGCTGCCCCAGGAGATTGTGGATGCTCACAATGAGGGGCTGATTCACTTCCATGATTCGGACTACTTTGCCCAGCACAAGCATAACTGCGACCTGGTGAACCTGGAGGATATGCTCCAGAACGGTACTGTTATTTCGGGCACGCTGATCGAGAAGCCGCACAGCTTCTCGACTGCCTGCAACATCGCGACGCAGATCATCGCTCAGGTTGCTTCCTCCCAGTACGGCGGCCAGTCGATTTCGCTGACCCATCTTGCCCCGTTCGTCGAGGTGAGCCGTCAAAAGATTCGCGGCGAGGTCGCCCGCGAGCTCGAGGAGCTCGGCGTTTCCGCATCTCCCGAAAAGGTCCGCGAGGTTGTTGAGGACCGCCTGCGTGACGAGATCCGCCGCGGCGTTCAGACGATTCAGTATCAGGTCGTGACCCTTATGACCACGAATGGCCAGGCGCCGTTCGTGACGGTCTTTATGTATCTCAATGAGGCCCGTACGCCCCAGGAGAAGCACGACCTTGCCATGATCGTGGAGGAGACGCTTCGTCAGCGCTATGAGGGCGTTAAGAACGAAGCCGGCGTGTGGATCACCCCGGCGTTCCCCAAGCTCATCTACGTGCTCGAGGACGATAACGTTCACGAGGATTCCCCGTACTTCTACCTGACTCAGCTGGCTGCGAAGTGCACCGCCAAGCGCATGGTGCCCGACTACATCTCCGAGAAGAAGATGCGCGAGCTCAAGCTGTCGAAGGGCGAGACCGCGGGCAACGGCGACTGCTATACCTGCATGGGTTGCCGCAGCTTCCTGACGCCCGACCGCTCCGGTAACGGATTTAACAACGTGGCCAACGCGCTGAACTATGACCCGAACAAGCCCAAGTACTACGGTCGCTTTAACCAGGGCGTTGTGACCATCAACCTGCCCGATGTCGCGCTGAGCTCGCATCAGGACATGGACAAGTTCTGGAAGATCTTCGACGAGCGCCTTGAGCTGTGCCACCGCGCCCTGCTGTGCCGTCATGAGCGTCTGATGGGTACGCTTTCGGATGCCGCACCGCTTCGTTGGCAGTACGGTGCCCTCGCCCGCCGGAAGAAGGGCGAGGCAATCGCCAGGCTGCTCGTGGGCGGTTACTCCACCATTAGTCTGGGTTATGCCGGCCTGTATGAGTGCGTCAAGTACATGACGGGCCACAGCCACACCGAGAAGGAGGGCACGCCCTTTGCCATGGCCGTCATGCAGCGCATGAACGACAAGTGCGCGGAGTGGAAGGCCGAAAGCGATATTGACTTCTCGCTGTACGGTACCCCGCTTGAGTCGACGACCTACAAGTTCGCCAAGTGCCTGCAGCGTCGTTTTGGCATCATCCCGGGCGTGACGGACAAGGGCTACATCACCAACAGCTACCACGTCCACGTGTCCGAGGAGATCGACGCATTCGACAAGCTCAAGTTCGAGGGTATGTTCCAGCAGCTTTCGCCGGGCGGTGCCATCTCCTACGTCGAGGTTCCCAACATGCAGGACAACCTCAAGGCTGTCATTCGCGTGATGCAGTACATCTACGACAACATCATGTACGCCGAGCTCAACACCAAGAGCGATTATTGCCAGGTGTGCGGCTACGACGGCGAGATCAAGATTGTCGAGGACGATGGCAAGCTGGTGTGGGAGTGCCCCAATTGCGGCAATCGTGACCAGGAGAAGATGAATGTCGCCCGTCGCACGTGCGGTTACATCGGTACCCAGTTCTGGAACCAGGGTCGAACCGAGGAGATCCGCGACCGCGTGCTGCATCTCTAATAACCATCCCAGGCCGCCCCGTAGCGAGGCCCCGGACCTTTACTCGCTATTTCGGACAGTCCTGGCTCACGACGGAGGCGCCACTGGCGCCTCCTGTTCGTGCGGAACTCATATCGAGCAAAGGTCCGGGGCCTCGCTACGGGGCGGCCAAGTTGACGTAGCGGAGATGCGGTTCGCGGTCTGCTCACTCCTCGAAGTTCTTAGCGGAAATAATTCGAGCTGCAGCTGCGATTTACTTGCGATGGCGGTTGAGCCGCAACCCAGTTTTTATTGGACCTCGAACCCTATACTCGATGTTCGCTTCGTTCATTGAGTTACCCTTTGCATGAGGCCGGGACATATCGTCCCGCCCGCAGTTTCGCAGGCCGAAGGCCGAGAATGTTTGAGGACGGGATGATATGTCCCGACCTCCCAGGAGAGTTACCTATGAACTACGCGAACATTAAGTATTTCGACATTGCTGATGGGGAAGGCGTTCGTACTTCTCTGTTTGTGAGCGGGTGCCGTCGTGGGTGCAAGAATTGCTTTAACTCTGTCGCGTGGGACTTTGCTGCGGGCGAGCCGTTCGATCGCGCCGTCGAGGATAAGATTATCGAGAGCCTCGCCCATCCCTTTATCGATGGCCTGACGATTCTGGGTGGCGAGCCTATGGAGCCCGAGAATCAGGCGGGGCTCGTTGACTTTATCGAACGCGTGCGTGCGGCCTATCCTGCGGGGTCGGGCAAGACCATTTGGTGCTTTACCGGCGACGTGCTCGAGGAGCTTATGCCGGGCGGTCGCCACCATACCGAGGCGACGGACCGTATCCTTGCCTGCCTCGATATGTTGGTGGATGGCCCGTTTGTTCAGGATCTGTACGATATCTCATTGCGTTTTAGAGGCTCGAGTAACCAGCGTGTGATCGATATGAACGCTACGCGCGACCGTGCTGAGCGCGAGGGTGTTGCGCTTTGTGATGCGGTTGAACTTTGGCGGGACGATCCAGTCTATTCGACCCATACTATGTAGCTTGTGGCCGATGCCAAAGGGCGTGGTACCATAGCGCGAACGCAAAATCGGAAAAGTGAGGCCCAGATGATCGATCAGGAAAAAGTCGAGGCCGCCATTAAGCTGTTGCTTGAGGGCATAGGCGAGGACCCAACTCGTGAGGGCCTGCTGGAGACCCCGGCGCGCGTTGCCCGTATGTATGGCGAGATCGCCGGCGGTATGGACCAGAGTGCCGAGGAGCACCTGTCCAAAACCTTTGCCGTCGCTTCGAATGATTTGGTTATCGAGCGCGACATCACGTTCTACTCGCTGTGCGAACATCATCTGCTGCCGTTTTATGGCAAGGCCGCCATTGGTTATATCCCCAACGGCCGTGTCGCAGGGCTCTCTAAGCTTGCCCGCACGGTTGAGGTCTACGCCCGCCGTCTGCAGCTGCAGGAGCAGCTGTGTGCGCAGGTTGCCGACGCTCTCATGGATTATCTCGCTCCCCAGGGAGCGATTGTGCTCATGGAGGCTGAGCATATGTGCATGACCATGCGCGGCGTGCAAAAGCCCGGCACCAAGACCGTGACGCTCGCTCGCCGCGGCGTCTTTGAGACCGATCCCGCGCTCGAGGAGCGGTTCTTTAGGATGCTGGGCCGTTAGCATGAGGGTCGTCAACGACTTTACATCGAAGACCGATGAGGGGACGTCGCGTCGCGGCTTTATGGCTTCGGGCTTGGCTCCCTTTGGTGCCATGCCTCGCATTGATTACATTTGCGCCAACGGGCTGTTCCGGCGGCACCTGGGCAACATTGCACAGTTGGAATCGGGGCGCATCTTCTGCCGCCACGGTATTGACCATCTTCTCGATGTCGCTCGCATTATGTGGATCAAGAATCTCGAGGAACAGCTCGAATTTGACCGCGAAGTCATCTACGCCACGGCGCTTCTTCACGATATCGGCAAAGATGAACAGTATGAATCGGGTATATCCCATGATGTTGCAAGCGAACGCGTCGCTGATGCAATTCTCGGCGGCATGCCTGATGACGTGGCGTTTGAGCCGGCCGATGCCGCAGCCATTAAGACGGCCATCCTGGGCCATCGAAAGCTACGCGTGAACAGCCAGCCGCTTGAGCGTCTGCTTTATGCAGCCGACAAAGCGTCGCGCGCCTGCTTTGCATGCCCTGCGCGCAATGCCTGCAACTGGAGCGATGATAAAAAGAACCTGTCGATTCGCGTGTAGTTAGTTTGCGCGGTCGGGGTTCTAAACGAAGGAGACGATCGCGATGAGCAACAAGAAACTGCCCGAGAATGCAACCAAGACTGAAGGCGCCGAGCTCGCCCGCCGTGGAAGGGGCGAAATATCCACCGCAACGGCGGTGCCCCACGTGAGCTATGACGATCTTCGCCATGCCGATCGCATTACTATCGACGGTCTCGAGGTCTTTGCCAACCACGGCGTGTATCCCGAAGAGAACGCGCTGGGCCAGAAGTTCATCGTGTCCCTGGTGCTCTATGCCGACCTGCGTGCAGCGGGGGAGCACGATAACCTGGACGCCTCGATTGACTATGGCTCGGTGTGCCACGATGTTGATGGCTATCTGCGCGAGCATACGTTTAAGCTCATCGAGGCTGCAGCCGAGGGTGTGGCCTCGATGCTGCTACGTCGTTACCCCCTGCTGCTTGGCGTGCGTGTTAAGCTCGATAAGCCTTGGGCGCCCGTCGGTCTTCCCCTGGCAAGCTGCGGCGTCGAGATCGAGCGCGTGCGCTAACCGACGCTAGAGCTCGTTGGCGGGCGGTTTTTTGAGCCGCTGCGACAGAACCCTATTGTTGGGACAGTACGTGTCGAGCAGGGCATGGAACCGCTGATTGTGGCTTGGCTCGAGCAAATGGACGAGCTCGTGGGCGACAACCATGTCAAGGCACTCGACGGGGTAGGCGGCAAGTTCGCGTGCAATGCGAATGGCGCCGGTTTTGGGCGTGCATGAGCCCCAGCGCGTTTTCATGCTGCGTACGGAAACGCGGGAAACGGCGACACCCATTGCGATTTCGTATGCGTGCACCATATCGCGCAGCGCCGATGTGACTTCGGACGTATAGAGCTGGTCGATGTGGATCTGGAGTTCTTTGGGCGTTAGGCCGTCGAGGGCTGTGCGCTGCTTTGCCTGCGTGCACCCACTTGGCTCGTCGGTACCCATAAAACTTGCGAAGGTAGCCTGCTTGGGCCGCGGTGCGGGTGGCTCAAAGTTGTGGTCGAGTGCATCCTGAACGGTGATGGGTTTGCCCCAAAGCGCAATGATGGACGAGGGACTGAGCGGCTCTCGCGCCGTCGCCTGACGTTGCTCGCGCTGGGCAAGTCGGCTGATAATCCAGGCGCTGTTGCGCTTCACAAACGCTTCGATACGCTCGCGGCTGGCGCCGAGCGGTGCACTGGCGTGGACCTCACCGCTCGATGTGACGCGTAGGTTGAAGTTCTTGACGCGCTTTTTGGTAACGATGACGGGGATGGGCGTCCCATCCAGTCGGGATACGGAAATCGTAAACTGCTGCGTCAAAAGCGGTCCTTCAGATTGGGGACGGGCCGGCATGTCGACCGTTCGGCATGCCGGCCCGCTCAAGGGATGTGAAATTAATAACGCTCAAAGAAGGCAAGCGCGTTGTCGCTGCAGAGCTTCTGCATCACGGTCTTGCCAAAGTGCTTGGAGAGCATGTTCTGGAACTCGGGCATCTTGCTGGCATCGGAGAGGAAGGCGGGCACCGTGGCACCGTCCCAGTCGCCGCCGAGCGCGATGACGTCCTCGCCGCCCAGGTCGAGCCAGTGCTCGATATGTGCCGCTAGCTGGTCGAAGGTGACGTCTGCGGCGGTCTTGTCGGTTGCGTCGTTGGAAAGGAACTCGCTGCAGTAGTTGAGGCCGGCGCTGACGCCCATGTCGCGAAAGGTGCGGAACTGGTCGTCGGTAAGGTTGCGTTTGACGCCGCAAACCGCACGGGAGTTGGAGTGGCTGGCGACGAAGGGACGTGTGGCGTGGGCGACACCCTCGTCAAAGCACTCATCGTTGAGGTGGGAGACGTCAAGCACCATGCCGGCGTGCTCCATCTGCGTAAGTGCCTCGATGCCGGCGGCGGTGAGGCCGGTGTGGGTATCGTGTCCGCTCGCGAGCGGTCCCTGCGCATTCCAGCTGAGCGATGACATGAGTACGCCCAAGCTCTTGAGCACCTCGATCAGCGCGGGGTCCTCGGCAAAGAACGTGGCGTTTTCGATGGTGTGGATGCAGGCGACCTTGCCGTCTTTGAGCGCGGGGCGAATGTCTGCCGCGCTGCGTACGTTGACCATGCGGTCGTGGTTGAGCATTGCCTGGCCGCTCATATGCGCCATGATCTGCGCCTGGAAGCGCGCGGCGTGGGCGGTGGGAATCTCATCGGGGACAAACGTGGCGAAGCACTGTGCCCATGGCGTGTTGCCGATCTTTGCGAGCGAGATGGCGCAGGCGTTGCCCTCGATGAGGTCGAAATCTTGCGGATGCGTTTCGTCGCCGGGGAAATAACCGTCGGTGCCGGCGGTAAAGCGCAGGTCGAGATCGAGCGTGGCCCAGCCGATGCGGTCGGCGGTGTCGCAGTGTAGGTCATATTCGGGATATGCCATGGTTGCTCCGGTTGCAGCGTTTCTTTGCAAACTGTCATTGAATTGTATGACTAGGGTATAGTTAGCGCCATATGTTCACGGCGGCCCGCGTTGTGCGCCGCCCTTATCACGGAGGTTACCATGTCCAACCAGGGCAAGAAGGTCAAGACTCATTATCGCGGCACGCTCGACGACGGCACGCAGTTCGATAGCTCCTACGATCGCGGCGAGCCGCTGGAGTTCACCTGCGGTGCCGGGCAGATGCTCACGGGCTTCGACGCCGCTGTTGTCGACATGCAGGTGGGCGAGAAGAAGACCGTGCACATTCCTGCTGCCGATGCCTACGGCGAGCACAATCCCGAGATGGTTATTACCTTCCCGGCCGAGCAGGTTCCCAACATCGAGCAGATCGAGAAGGGCATGAAGCTCTTCCTGTCCACGCCGAGCGGCATGCCTGTCCCCGCCGTCGTCATCGACGTAACGCCCGAGGCTGTGACGCTCGATGCCAACCACGAGCTTGCCGGCAAGGACCTCAACTTTGATATCGAGCTCGTCGAGGTCGAGGGTTAGAGTATGCCTGAACGCTTGGTTTCGACGACATGCTTGGGAAATCTCAACGATCCGTCCTATGAACTCCTGCTTCGCCGGGAGCTGGGCGGTGTCTTTGAGGTCGATGAGCTGCTGCTCGATTGGGACCAGGCCGATGTATGTGCGTTTGTGGGCGCGACGGAGCTGGGGCGCACGGTCGATGTTCGGCTGGATACTGCCGACGGCGGTCGTTTTGTCGACGGCGACGTGCTCGCCGTCGACCGTTCGGGCGTGGTGCCCGTGGCGGTTGTCGTGCGCCTGCGCAGCGCCGAGGTTTATTTGGTCGAAGTCGACCGCATGGATCCGATTGCACTCGCGCATGCGTGCTGGGAGATCGGCAATATGCATGCGCCGCTTTTTCGAGGCGATTCGGACGAGTATACCGTGCGCATGTATACGCCGGTGCAGCCTGTTTTGGGCCGCATGCTCCGGGGCGTCGAGGGCGTTCGGCTCTCGACGGTTACCCGTGAACTCGATTCGGACCGGCGCTTTGCGTCGAGTGCGGCGGATGCCGTTGTGAGTATGGCACCAGACTTTACGATCGTAAAGAAGGCGCGCGGTTAACGTGCGTATAAGTAAGGCAGACTTTGAGAGACAACTATTCAAAGTCCGCCTTTCTGTTGATGAGATGCTGTGGGGGAGCATATGGGTCTTGAAGGAATCAAGCTGATTGCATGCGATTTGGACGGCACTTTGCTGCATCCGGGGGAGCGCGAGCCGCGTTCCGAGGCTTTTGAGCTCATCGATGAACTGCATCGTCGCGGTATCGTGTTTATGCCGGCGAGCGGCCGTCAATATGCGAGCTTGCGCTATCTGTTTGCCCCGGTGGCCGATGAGCTCGCCTATGTATGCGAAAACGGAGCCCTGGTGATGAGCGAGGGGCGTGCCGTTGTCAAGCGTTCCATGGAGCGTAGCCTTGCTATGGATATCGCGAATGCCGTGGTTGCGTATCCCCATGCCGACGTGACCCTTTCGTGCGAGGGGCACCTCTACACCATCAGCGGCAACGATGCGTTCGTCGACCATTTGCGCTATGAGGTCCACTGCGATGTGGCGGTGGTCGCCCGTCCCGAGGACATCGACGAGGACGTCATTAAGATTGCCTTCCAGACGCCCGAGGTGGATCAGCCGGCGGCCCTGGAGTATTTTGAGCGCCTCTTTAGCGACCGTGTTGACGTGATGACGTCGGGAACCGAATGGACGGACTTTATCGGTTTCGGTTCGGGCAAGGGCTCCGCGCTTGCCGATTACGGTCGTGCCCTGGGTATTTCGCCCGATGAGATGATGGCGTTTGGCGACAATGAGAACGATCGCGACATGCTCAACGTCGTGGGCCATCCCTATCTGATGGAGAGCTGCAACCCCTCTATGCGTGGCATTAACGACCGCGTCCGCTACGTGCGCACGGTCGAAGAAGAGCTGCGTCGTCTACTTGCTGAGTAGACATTTGGGACATGTCTAGGAATCTACTTTTTGCTGCAAAGTGCGGAAAGGTGGATTTTAAGGCATGTTCCAAACATCTACCGGCAGTCGGGGCAGAGACCCTCGAAGATGGTGTAGTGCGACGTGACGTGCCAGCCGATTTGCTCGGACGCTTTGGCGTCGAGCTGGGCATCGAAGGGGAGCGGTACGTCGATGACGCGGCTGCATGAGGTGCAGATGATATGTGCGTGCGGCTCGATGGTGCGATCGAAGCGGCTGCCGCCCGGCGTCTTGATGGAGAGGATCTCGCCGGCGTCGGCCAAGAGATTGAGGTTGCGGTAGACCGTACCGCGGCTGATTTTGGCATCCTGCGCGCGCACGACGTTGTAGATTTCGTCGGCGGTGGGATGGTTGTAGCTTTGGCGCACGGCGTCAAGAACCAGCTTTCGCTGCCTGGTATTCCTTCTTTGCACCGCCATGCGCCTCGCCTCTTTTCTATTAACGGTCGTAGGTAAATGATACCGTATTTAGCACACAATACTAATAATGAGGACTGAAACCGTCTTCATTGGCAAGTGGGGCTCGGGCCTGGGCATCTACAAGGCGAACACGCGTTCCCATGCGCTCGTAGGAGGCATGAAGTGCCTCGAGATGAGATAGGATGTCTGCCGGAGCTCCCTGTATCTCCATCTCGACTGAGCCGTCTTCCATGTTACGCACCCAGCCGGTGAGTGCGCGTGCCTGCGCGAGGTTGGTGCTGGTAAAGCGAAAACCAACGCCTTGGACTTGCCCCGCCCAGCGCAGGAAATAACGCAGGGGAGTGTCTTGAGTGGCCTCGTCGCTTGCAAGCACGGTAAGCCTGCGGCGCAGCTCGAGCTCGACGTTTGACGGTTTTTGAGGCTCTCGACTGCCGCCGGTGACGCTGGAGAAGAACGTATCGAAGAGGCCCATCGCTATGCCTGCTTGCCTGCGTCGGCCGGGAAGGTTATGCCGGCCTGCTGACGCACGGCATCCATGATGCGTAGTGAGACGAGCGTGACATCGCGGTAGTGGCCAAGCTCGTGGCGTCCCGCCGGGGTCTCCCAAATCTCTTCCTTGACGTTATCGATGCCGCCGATGGCGGTGATAAAGTCTGTGAGTTCGTATTCCATGGTGTTGCTCGATTTGGGCAGGTCGAGCACGCGGCCGTTGTCGCCCTGTTCGCGCGGCGCCTCGGTCGCCGAGCCGCGTACGACGTCGCCGCGATAGTCGATGCGGACGTTGCGGGGCGTGGACAGATGGTCAATCTGGATAGTGCCACGCTCGCCTTCGATCTGCGAGGGCAGTAGGTCATTCGTAATTTTGGAGTGCGCGAGCTCGACGGAGATGCGGCCTCCGCCATAGCTGGCGAGGATGGAACCGCAGCCGTCGATGGGGCCGTGCGTGAGCTGTCGCGTGGTGGGGTCGAGCAGAGTAGTCATGCTCGTAAGGCCGGAGGGCATGCCGAAAATCTCGACCATGGGCTCGACGGCGTAGACGCCAATGTCCATGAGGGAACCCGATGCCATATTGCAGTCGAAGATATTGGTGGCGCGTCCCGCGAGAATCTCGTTGTAGCGCGAGGAATACTTGCCAAAGCGCAATGAGGCGCGGCGGATGGGGGCGATCTCGCCCAGGGCGTCCTCGATGGCGTGGAAGGCGGGATCGTGGAGGGGACGCATGGCTTCGAAGGCCACGACACCTGCTGCCTCGGCAGCGCGGAAGACTTCCAGCGCCTGCGCTTCGGTGGCGCAGAAGGGTTTCTCGACGATGACGTGCTTGCCACCGGCGATGCAGGCAAGGGCCTGCTCGTAGTGAAGTGCGTTAGGGCTGCCGATATAGACGGCGTCGACGTCGGCGGCTACCGCAAGCTCATCGAGTGACGTAAAGTTTCGCTCACCACCGCGCTCGGCGGTAAAGGCAGTACCGCGATTGGCGTCGCGTGAAAGCGTGCCCACAAACGCGGCTTGGTCGTTGGCGTTGACGACCTGGATAAAGTCGTCGGTAATCATGGATGTGCCGATGGTTGCGATACGCAACATGTGTCCCCCTTGCGTTGTTTGGCTTACAGGACGAGTGTAGCGCGGGAGGACACAAAAGCGTGCGAAAACGCCGTTACAGGTCGCTCTCGTTAAAGCCGGCGTCGATATCGAGGTTGCTGCCGTCGGCCGCCGTGGTGGCAAGCTCGTCGCAGCGCTCGTTGAGCTCATGGCCGGCGTGGCCCTTAACCCAGATGAACTCCACTTTGTGCTTGCTCTTTGCGGTGAGCAGGCGCTCCCACAGATCGCGGTTCTTGACAGGCTGCTTGTTGGCGGTCCTCCAGCCTCGTTTTTTCCAGCCGTCAATCCAGTGTTTGTTGAAGGCGTTAACGACGTACTGCGAATCGGAATGGACCTCGACCTCGCAGGGGCGGTTAAGTGCCTCGAGCGCCACGATGACCGCCATGAGCTCCATGCGGTTGTTGGTGGTCTTGGCGTAGCCGCGCGAAAGCTCGGAGGTGAAGGTCTTGCCGGCGGGGTTGGTGTATTTGAGCACGGCGCCGTAGCCGCCGCGTCCCGGATTTGATCGGGCCGAGCCGTCGGTATAGATGATGACCTTCACGGGCTTCCTTTCGTTGGGTACGTTTCGTGTGAGTGACCATTGTAGCGCCATGCCCGCCGGGGGCTAGCAATCTATGATTTCTACCCCGTCTTCCGACAGTTAGTTGGCATGGATGATGCGGTTGAGCTCGTCGAGGTATTGCTGCATGAGGGGAGAGGGCTTGCGCTCGTCGTGCATGATATAGCCTACGTGCATCGTTGGGGCGTCTGCTAACGGGATCGATGCCATACCCCATTGCATTTCATTGGAGAGGACACCGGTCGACAGGGTGTAACCGTTCGACGTGATAAGTAAGTTAGTAAGTGTTCCGCGGTCCGAGATTCGTATGTTGCGGTCGCAAGGGATATAGCTAAAAGGTTCCTCGGCGTAATAGAAGGAGTTTGAGGTTCCCTGCTCAAAGCTGTAGCGCGTATAGGGTGTGAGGTCGGCAAGGGACAGCTGCGGGCGGCGGGCAAGCGGGTGGCGCTCGCTAACGAAGACGTGGACCGTCGCGTCGAATAGGGGATGGAAGCTCGCGCGCGCATCGGCAAAAGCCTTCTGCAGAACACGGGCGTTAAAGTCGTCCAGATACAGGATGCCGATGTCGCGGCGAAACGCACGGACGTCATCAATGATCTGCGATGTGGTGGTCTCGCGCATGATGAACTCGAACTTGCTGTCGCGGCAGCGCTCGACTACGTTGACAAAGGCCTCGACCGAAAACGCGTAGTGCTGGGCCGAGATGGCAAGGCGGGCCTGAGGTGTACCGCCGTCCTCGTAGCGGGCCTCGAGCATGTCGGCCTGCTCTACGACCTGGCGTGCATAACCCAAAAGCTCGGTGCCGGCGTTGGTGAGTGCAACACCGCGGCTAGAGCGCGTAAAGATTTCGATATGAAGTTCCTGTTCCAGGCTTTTGACGGCGTTGGAGATATTGGACTGTGCGGTATAGAGGCGCTGAGCTGCGGCATTGATTGAGCCGGACTCTGCCACGGCAATCAGGAAACGAAGCTGCTGGAGGGTCATCGGCGCCATCCTTTCGAGTGTTATCTATATAACCGATAACAGGTTAGCGCTTTTAAGTGATTGACCGAGGGAAACAATGCTCGTACTATTCAAAACACACAAAGGCGGTAGGTAATTAAGCCAAACACGGAACCGGGATGCGAAAGGAGGCCCGCATATGAATTGCTTACCAAGACGAATGCCGGGCTCCTGTTTGCGCCCGTCGGCGTGATCAGGAGACAGCGACTTACTTCTCTCTAATTTATTAACTTTTGTTCGATCAAGGAGATCATCATGAGCCAGTTCATCAACAACCCCGAGCACACCTTTGGTTTCGATACCCTGCAGCTGCACGTTGGCCAGGAGAGCGCCGATCCTGCATCCGACTCCCGCGCCGTGCCTATCTACCAGACCACGAGCTATGTGTTCCGCAACTCCCAGCACGCCGCCGACCGCTTTGGTCTTGCCGACGCCGGTAACATCTACGGCCGTCTGACCAACTCCACGCAGGACGTGTTCGAGAAGCGCATCGCGGCGCTCGAGGGCGGCGTCGCTGCTCTGGCCACCGCTTCCGGCGCGGCGGCCATCACCTACACCATCGAGGCGCTGGCG
>URTW01000011.1 GCA_900550815.1 uncultured Collinsella sp. | reverse complement strand
AATAAGCTGCTCTTTTATTTTACGGCGGACGGACGTATCGATTTCCGCGAGCTGGGACAGCTCACGTTTGATGCTGCCGACATGGATACCTTCCGCTGTCTGGCACTGGCCGAGCGTGCCGGCAAGACGGGTGGCACCATGCCGTGCGTGCTCAATGCCGCCAACGAGGTCGCCGTCGATGCCTTCCTGCACGATGGCTGCAGCTTTACCGATATCGATCGCATTGTGGAATCCTGCATGGATGCCCACGATATGCAGGCGGTCGATTCGTTTGAGCAGCTTCGCGACATCGATGCGTGGGCGCGTGAAAAAGCTGCGCAGGCGCTCGCCGCAACCCGTTCCTAACCCATAAGGATTGCTTTTTCGTTTTATGGATACTGTTCTGAGCGTTCTTTCATCGGTCTTTTGGGGCCTGCTGATGCTTTCCGTCCTCGTGTTTTTGCACGAGGGCGGCCACTTTTTGGCGGCGCGTGCCTGCGGCGTCCGTGTGACCGAGTTCTTTTTGGGCCTGCCGTGCCGCTTTGACATCCATTACACGTCGCGTCGCATTGGAACCAAGTTTGGCGTGACCCCGCTGCTGCTGGGTGGCTACGCTGCCATCTGCGGTATGGATCCGACCGATGTCTCGTGCGCCGATCGCGTGCTCGCGGCTATCTACCGTCATGGTCGCGTGACCGTGGCCGACCTTGCTGTCGAGCTCGAGCTTTCCGAGGAGGATGTGCTCGAGGCATGCGCCTTGCTCTTGGGTTGGGGCTCTATCGCGCCTTGGTATGAGGAAGGGGAGAAGCCCTCGCCGAGCTACTATCCCACCAAGTATCAGACGCTGCCACGAGATGCGGCGGGTTACACCACCTTTGACGGCCGCCGTTTCGATCGAGAGCATGCGACTACCGAGGGCGATGTGTGGGAGCTGCCGTGCGGCGAGGCCGAGTTCCTTGCACAAGAGCGTTCGCACACCTATCTTGGCCAGGGCTTTCTCAAGCGCGCCTTTATGCTGCTCGCGGGCATTCTCGTCAATATCCTGACGGGCTTTTTGCTGCTTATGAGCATCTACTCTATTGCGGGTGTCACCGTGCCGATGGATACCAACGTGATCGGTCTGGTTGACGTGGGGTCTATTGCCGCCAAGGCGGGTATCGAGGGCGGCGACGCGATCCTTTCGGTTGACGGAGTATCGTGCTCTACCTGGATGGACGTTTACGATGCCATCGGTAAGGCTGCTGGTAAGGACGATATCGCCATCGAGTACGAGCGTGACGGCAAGCAGCATTCGACCGCGGTTGCGCTCAAAGAGGACGAGCGCCTAGGTGTGTATGCCTCTACGCAGGTGGTCCGTTTAGACCCCATCACGTCGGCTCGACTTTCGTGCTCCTATGTCGTGCAGACAGCGGAGGGCGTGATGCGCCTGCTCCAGCCGCAGCATACGATGGAGATTCTCGAGCAGTCTTCTTCGATCGTGGGCATTAGCGTTATGTCCTCACAGGTTGCTGCTGCCGGCCCTGCCACGTTCCTTTCGTTTGCCGCCCTCATTTCGTTCTCGCTTGGCTTTATGAACCTGCTGCCCATCCCACCACTCGATGGCGGCAAGCTGGTCATCGAGATCATTCAAAAGATTGCTGGCCGCGAGCTTCCGCTCAAGGTCCAGACGATTGTGAGCTATGTGGGCATCGCGCTCTTTGTGCTGCTGTTTGTCTATATGCTTCGTTCCGACATCCTTCGATTTATTCTGTAGGGGAGTGTTTGGATTGTCTTTATCCCATCCTTTGCCTCGCGAGTTGACGTGCCCCGTGCATGTGGGCGGCGTGCAGATCGGTGGCGGCGCTCCGGTCGTGGTTCAGTCCATGACCTGCACCGATACCGCTGATGCCCAGGCAACGCTTGCGCAAGTGTGCGCGTTGGCGCAGGCTGGCTGCGATATCGTGCGCGTGAGCGTGCCCACCGAGGCCGCGCTTGAGGGTTTTCGCACCATCTGTGCCGAGTCTCCGGTGCCGATCGTTGCCGATATTCACTTTAACCATAAACTCGCCATCGGCGCCGTCGAGGCTGGTGCCGCCAAGCTTCGCATCAATCCCGGCAATATCGGCGATTGGGCCAAGGTTGACGCGGTGATTGATGCTGCGGGTGCCGCTGGGTGCGCGATTCGCATTGGCGTGAACGCGGGCTCGCTTGAGCAGGATATCGCCGAGCGCGATGACCTCACGCAGCCCGAAAAGCTCGTGATGTCTAGCGAGCGCTTTGTGCGGCACTTTGAGGATCGTGGGTTTACCAACATTGTGCTTTCCGCCAAGGCCCATAGCGTACAGACGACGCTCGATACCTATCGAGCCCTGTCGCGTGAGATTCCACACGTTCCGCTTCATCTGGGCGTTACGGAGGCCGGTACCAAGCTCCAGGGCACCATCAAGAGCTCTGTAGGCTTGGGTATCTTGCTTTCCGAAGGCATTGGCGACACCATGCGTGTGTCGCTCACAGCTGATCCGGTTGAGGAGCCGCCGGTTGTCTGGGGTATTCTGCAGTCGTTGGGCCTGCGTCGCCGTGGCCCCGAGATTGTCTCGTGCCCCACGTGCGCCCGCTGCCAGGTTAACCTTATTCCCATTGCCGAGGAGGTTACCGAGCGGCTTAAGAACTACTCCGCGTCGCTTTCGATCGCTGTGATGGGATGTGCCGTTAATGGCCCCGGCGAGGCTTCTGATGCCGATCTGGGCGTTGCTTGCGGACGTGGTCAGGCCTTGCTCTTTTCGCATGGCCAGATCATTGGTAAAGTAGCTGAGGACCAAATTGTCGACGCGCTTATGGCAGAGGTCGACAAACTTATTGAGGAGAAATAAATGACTCGAGCAATGTATATGTCTAAGCTCTATGCGCCGACGCTTAAAGAGGATCCGGCGGACGCTGAGCTCGCCAGCCACCGCCTGCTGCTCCGTGCCGGCATGATCCGCAAGGAGGCCGCCGGTCTGTATTCTTATCTGCCGCTCGCATGGCGCTCGATCCGCAAGATCGAGAACATCGTGCGCGACGAGATGGATGCTGCCGGCGCCCAGGAGCTTATGATGCCTATCATGGTCGATGCCGAGCTGTGGCGTGAGTCCGGCCGTATCGATGCCTATGGCAAGGAGCTTGTGCGCTTTGACGACCGTCATGGTCGCGAGTTCGTCCTGGGCCCCACGCACGAGGAGACCGTCACGGCCCTGGTGCGCAACGAGCTGCGCTCCTACAAACAGCTGCCCGTCAACCTGTACCACATCCAGGATAAGTTCCGCGACGAGTTCCGTCCCCGCTTTGGCCTGATGCGCGGCCGTGAGTTCATCATGAAGGACGCCTACAGCTTCTCTGCCACGCAGGAGAGTCTGCAGGAGGAGTACGACAAGATGAAGCAGGCCTACGCCAACATCTGTGAGCGCTGCTACATCAAGGCCCTGCCCGTTGTCGCCGACTCCGGCGAGATCGGTGGCGATACCTCCGTCGAGTACATGGCTTTGGCCGACGCCGGCGAGGCTTCGCTCGTCTACTGCGATGATTGCGGCTTCGCCGCCGACGATGAGGCTGCAAGCACCAAGGTCATCGTGACCGAGGGTCCTGGCGACGGTACGCTTACCAAGGTCGAGACTCCGGGCATGGGCACCATCGAGGCTGTTGCTAAGTTCTTTGGGTTCCCCGAGAACGGCACGCGAAAGTCGCTGGCGCTCATCGACGCCGAGGGCAAGCCGGTCGTGGCCATTGTCCCGGGCGACCACGAGCTCAACGATTGCAAGGCCGAGCATGTCTTTGGCAAGGGCTATCGCATGATGACCGACGAGGAGCTCCAGACCTACGGTCTGCATAAGGGCTTTATCGGACCGGTTAACTTGCCCGAGGGCATCCGCCTGGTGTGCGACGAGAGCCTGCGTGAGTCCAAGCAGTGGGCCTGCGGCGCCAACGAGGTCGACTATCACTTTACCGGTGCCTGCCCCGAGCGTGACTTTACCGTCGACGAGTGGGCCGACCTGGTCACCGTCGTGGCCGGCGATCCTTGCCCACACTGCGGCAAGCCCCTCTCCGCTGCTCGCGGTATCGAGGGTTCCCAGGTCTTCCAGCTGGGCACCAAGTATTCCGAGGCCATGGGTGCCACCTTTATGGATGAGGACGGCAAGGAGAAGCCGCTTATCATGGGTTGCTACGGCGTTGGTGTGTCCCGCTCGCTTGCTGCCGTCGTGGAGCAGCACAACGACGAGCACGGCATCGTCTGGCCGGTCTCCGTTGCCCCGTACGAGGTCGCGGTGATTCCGCTCGATCCCAAGAAGGAAGAGTGCGCTACCGTCTGCGAGCAGATCGTTGATGGCCTGTGTGCCGAGGGTATCGAGGTCGTCGTCGACGATCGCGATGAGCGGCCGGGCTGTAAGTTTGCCGATACCGACCTCATGGGCTTCCCGTATCAGGTGGTTTTGGGCAAGCGCGGCCTTAAGAATGGCACCGTTGAGCTCAAGGACCGTTCCACGGGCGAGCGCGAGGACGTGGCGATCGACGAGGTCGTTGCCAAGGTTGCCGAGCTTGTTAAGGCAGCCCGCCGTTAATCGACGATTTCGCTTGTAGTTCGATATGTGGGACGGCCCCGCATTTCTCCAATCGGGGAGATGCGGGGCCGTCCTTTTATCTTGCAGCATCCTCGATATCTAAAAGGAAAACCCCACAGCCCATGCGAGCTGCGGGGTTTTCCTTGTGCCTCCGATGCGAAATAAATCGCTCAGATATTACTGATAATCGACGACGTCGATCCAGTTCTTCAGGAACTCATCGTTCACGTTGCGCTTACGAGCGAGCTCGGAAGCGGCGACGATGCTCGTCCACTGACGCACGACCTGCATCGGCATGTCGGCGCGGTCGCAGTAGAGCTCCAGGTAGGCCTCAGCCTGATCCTTGCTGTTGAGGGCAAAGAGCAGGTAGGTGGTGGCAACGTCGGCAGCAGGGGAGCCCTGGGTGGCGTGTGCCCAGTCGCACACATAGAGCTGGCCGTCGTCGCCGACGATGACGTTGGAGGGGTTGAAGTCGCCGTGGCAGACCTTGAACTCCTTGGTCATGCCGTCCAGACGCTCCTGAAGGTTGTAGCGCGTGGTGGCATTGAGCTGATCAAGGCTGTCGATCATGCGGGCGTACTTGTCACGCTGACGGTTGAGCAGCGGGGAGGTGTAGCCGTGGATCTCGATCTGGAGGTCGACGAACATCTCGAGGTACTCACCAAAGCGCTGGGGCTCGGCAGTCATCTTCTCGGCAAGGGTGGTGCCCGGAACCTTCTCGGTCACGAGCGCCCAGCCGTTGGCGTTCTCGAGCTGGGAAACCTCGAGAGCCTTGGGGCTGCGGATGCCGCACTCATTGATGCGGGCAAGATTCAAAGCCTCGTTGAACACGTCGGAGACAGGCTTGGTCTCGTTAAAGACCTTGACGATCTTGTCGCCCAGGTCGTAAACGACCTTGTTGCCACGGCGGACGAGCTCGGTCTTGGAATCGGGTAGCAGCATGGTTGCATCCTTTCAACGATGCGATAGAAGCGACGGCGGGGGTGTGTGAAGCACCCGTGCACCCCCGCCGTTAAAAACCGTGCTAAAACTAGCAGACGGCGTAGTCCTGAGGCTCGCGGCCGTAGTAGGCGTCCAGGTAGAGCTCCTTGATCTCGCTCATGAGCGGGTAGCGCGGGTTAGCGCCGGTGCACTGGTCGTTGAATGCCTGCTCGGTCATCTCGTCGAGGGTGTCGAGGAAGTACTGCTCGTCAACACCGTAGTCGGCGATGGTCTTCTTGACGCCGATGAAGTCCTTGAGCTCCTCGAGCTTCGTGATGAAGTTCTCGAAGACCTCCTTGTCGTCCTTGCCCTCGATGCCGCAGTACTTGGCCATCTCGGCATAGTTGTGCAGCGCGTTGGGGTAAGGATACTGAGAGAAAGTACCCATCTTGACGGGAGCCTCGGCGGCGTTGTAGCGCATGACGCGGGTCAGGATGACGGCGTTTGCGAGGCCGTGGGGCAGGTGATGGAAAGCGCCGAGCTTGTGGGCCATGGAGTGGTTGAGGCCCAGGAAGGCGTTGGCGAAGGCCATACCGGCCATGCAGGAGGCGTTGTGCATCTCCTCGCGGGCGTGCGGGGCCTTGGCGCCGTTCGTGAAGCTGGAGGGCAGGTTCTCGAAGACGAGCTTGGCAGCGCGCTCGGAGAGGCCCTTGGTGTAGTCGGAAGCCATGATGGAGACGTAGGACTCGATGGCGTGGGTCATGACGTCGATGCCGGAGGCAGCGGTCAGGCCGCGCGGGGCGGTCATGCAATTGTCGGCGTCGACGATAGCCATGTTGGGGAGCAGCGCGTAGTCGGCGAGCGGCCACTTGATGCCGGTCTCCTTGTCGGTGATGATGGCAAACGGCGTGCACTCGGAGCCGGTACCCGAAGAGGTCGGGACGGCGACGAAGTAGGCCTTCTTGCCCATCTCGGGGAAGGTGAAGATACGCTTGCGGATATCCATGAAGTCCATGGCCATGTCCTCAAACTTGCACTCGGGGTGCTCGTACATCATCCACATGATCTTGCCGGCGTCCATAGCGGAGCCACCGCCGACGGCGATGATGACGTCCGGCTCAAAGAGAGCCATCTGCTTGGCGCCGCGACGTGCGCACTGCAGCGACGGATCGGGCTCGACGTCGTAGAAGCAGTCGTGGGCGATGCCCATCTCGTCGAGCTTGGCCTCGATGGCGCGGGTGTTGCCATTCTTGAAGAGGAACTGGTCGGTGACGATGAAGGCGCGCTTCTTGCCCATGACGTTGCCAAGCTCGTCGAGCGCGACGGGCGTGGAACCCTTCTTGAAGTAGACCTTCTCGGGAGCGCGGAACCACAGCATATTCTCACGGCGCTCGGCCACAGTCTTAACGTTGATCAAGTGCTTCACCCCAACGTTCTCGGAGACGGAGTTGCCGCCCCAGGAGCCGCAGCCCAGGGTCAGAGACGGCTTCATGCCAAAGTTGTACAGGTCACCGATGCCGCCGTGCGAGGACGGGGTGTTGATGACGATACGGCAGGCCTTCATGACGTGCTCGAACAGGCTGATCTTCTCGGCCTGGGCGGGGTGCACGTACAGAGAGGCGGTGTGGCCCGGGCCACCGGCGAGCACGAGGTGCTCGGCCTTGTCGACGGCCTCCTGGAAGTCCTTGGCGTGGTACATGGCCAGGACCGGGGAGAGCTTCTCGTGGGAGAACTCCTCCTTGGCGGGGTCGGTGGAGGTGACCTCGGCGATCAGGATCTTGGTCTTGGCGGGAACCTCGATGCCGGCGAGCTCGGCGATCTTGGCAGCGGCCATGCCGGGGATGCGGTGATCGAGGGCGCCGTTCTTGAACATGGCGGCACGCAGGGCCTCTCGGCTCCCTGCCTGACGAAGCAGCAGCCGCGCTTCTGGAACTCGGCCTTGACCTGGTCATAGATGGTGTCGATGACGGTCACGGACTGCTCGGAAGCGCAGATCATGCCGTTGTCGAAGGTCTTGGAGTGGATGATGGAGTTGACGGCGAGCAGCACGTCGGCGGTGTCGTCGATGACGACCGGGGTGTTACCGGCGCCAACGCCCAGGGCGGGCTTGCCCGAGGAGTAAGCGGCCTTGACCATGCCCGGGCCACCGGTGGCGAGGATGATGTCGACGTCGCGCATGACCATGTTGGTCAGCTCGATGGAGGGAACATCGACCCAGCCGATGATGCCCTCGGGGGCGCCGGCCTTGACGGCGGCGGCAAGCACGAGCTTGGCGGCGGCGATGGTGCACTTGGCGGCAGCCGGGTGCGGGGAGATGATGATGGCGTTGCGGGTCTTCAAGCAGATCAGCGTCTTGAAGATCGCGGTGGAGGTGGGGTTGGTCGTCGGGATGACGGCGCCCACGATGCCGATGGGCTCGGCGATCTTGGTGATGCCGTAAGCCTCGTCGCGCTCCAGGACACCACAGGTCTTGGTGTTCTTGTAAGCGTTGTAGATGTACTCTGCGGCGTAGTGGTTCTTGATGACCTTGTCCTCAAGAACGCCGCGGCCGGTCTCCTCGATGGCCATCTTCGCCAACGGGATACGAGCCTTGTTGGCGGCCATGGCGGCCTCATAGAAGATCTTGTCGACCTGCTCCTGCGTGTACGTAGCAAAAAGCGCCTGGGCCTCTCGCATCTGAGCGAGCTTAGCCTCAAGCGCCTCTACGTTGTCCACAATTGCGGGAGTAGTGTTTTCCGGTGACTTTTTCACCATTTGTGTCTCCTTGCGATCGGAGATTTACCCTACGTCTTGCATGATAGCAAGAAATTATTCGGTGAACGGTAAGATTCCCGTAAAAGGCACACTAAAACGCTTCAATAAACTGAAGCGTTTTAACTAAAACTATTTGCCTGCTCCACCGCCCCGCTCGTTGGGGACAGACTTACATGAGTGCTTTCACTCATTGGGGACAGACATCGATTTGCCATTTTGCCGTTCTGGGCCTGTTTTTGCCGCTCATTGGATATAAATAGATCACAGGCTCAGCATTTCGCGTTCCTTCTCTCCTTTTAGGTGTTGCCTGTTCAGTTTTGAAAGGAGAGATTTATGCCTCGATGCGCCCGTGCCGTTTCGCTCACCGGCTATTACCACGTCTTTGACCGCGGCAACTCCAAACAGATTATTTTTGAAGATGACTCCGACCGTTATCGTTTCTTATCGGATATCTCGGACAGGTTTGCGCGCCATGACGTGGCGGTGTTAGCTTGGTGCCTTATGGACAACCACTTCCATTTGATGATTGATGACCCATTTGACAACCTTTCAAAGGCAATGCAGTGCGCGCTGACGGCATATGCTAAGTATTTCAATGGGAAAACGGGGAGAACGGGACATCTGTTTGACAATCGCTATTCGCGGGTCGCGGTTGAGTCGGACACGCAGGCGGTGCAGCTGCTCGACTATATTCATCTCAATCCCGTGAAAGGTGCGCTTGACTCGCTCGATGCGTACCGCTGGTCAAGCTATAAGGCGTATCAGCTGGGCTATGATCCCTTTGACATCTGTGATGCGGCCCCTATGCTCGATATTGTCGGAGGCTCCCGTTGCTATTGCGAGCATCTCGAGGAAGTTGCCGGGCGCATCTGGTCAATGGAGGTTCTTCCACGCCGGCGGATCCCCGATGAGGAGGCCCTTTCCGTTGCGCGCGAAGTTCTGCCGAGCATAGATCCTGCACTGCTCAAAGCCCTGCCACGCCCCGAACGCGATGCGTGTCTGCTGAGGCTTAGGCGGGCGCATCTCACGGTCAAGCAAATTGCCCGTATCACCGGCATCGGCGCTACAAGCGTGACCAAGGCAACTGCAGGCTGGAAGGATGCTGCGTGAGGCAGAGGCCGGAGCCAGTCAGTGCGCCGCATGCGTGCTTCATGTCTGTCCCCAATGCGTGAAAGCACTCATGTAAGTCTGTCCCCAATGAGTGAAAAAAGGCGCCCTCCGTAGGGGAGGGCGCCTTTGGTAAGTTCTATATGAACGCGAGGTCTTTGACCCGGAGAGTCCGAGGTACTTGTTGGTAAGACCTTATTTAGGAGCGCGCAACCTTGCCGGACTTGAGGCAGGTGGAGCAAACGTTCATCTTGCGACGGTGACCATCGACGACGACGTAGACGCGCTGGATGTTGGGGCGGAACTTACGGTTGGTGACGCGGTGAGAGTGGCTGATGGAGCGACCTGCAACGGGGTGCTTACCGCAAACTTCGCAAACTTTGGACATAACTGACCCTCCTTGGGCGACAAACGAACATGTCGCGTTAACAAACAAGCCTGAACTATAGCACAGAAGCAGCTCCCTGTGCGTAATCTACACAGAGATATTCCTCTTTTGGCGATAGTGCTCACGCCACGGCCCTGGACGTAGATCCGATTTGCGTGCAGCAGAGGGGATTATGCCAGCTCGTGCGTGCGTTTTCAAGCTCGTCCCACAAATATATATAGGTTTATTGAGCATTGGGCTCCGTTTACGGATTGCTCTGTATTAATGCTCGCAATTAAGCTCGAGGTTGGCTACACTATCCCTTGACCATTAAAGGGGTACGAGATACCCACATGGAATTACATAGCTGCCAAAGAGCAGCCCTTCCTGTGGGTGTCTGGTCCGCTTTAAGCGGTCGGGCATCTATTTTTTTGACTGTGTCAGCAGTCAAGACATGTGAGGAAGGAGATCGATGGGCACGACTTCCCCCAAGGCGGTCATCATGGACGAGACCGCCGTCAATCGAGCGATGACCCGCATCGCGCACGAGATTCTCGAGCGCAACGAGGGCTGTGAAGACCTCGCTCTGGTCGGCATCGTCACGCGCGGCGACCTTCTGGCAAAGAAGCTCGCCGAGGAGATCAAGGAGATCGAGGGCGTCGACGTTCCGCTCGGCAGCCTCGACATCAGCTTCTACCGCGATGACTATGCGACCAATTTCGCTCCCGCGATCCACGCTACCAACATTCCCTTCAGCGTCGACGGCAAGCGCGTCGTGCTGGTGGACGACATCCTCTATACGGGTCGTACCATCCGCGCCGCTCTCGACGCCGTCATGGACCTGGGCCGTCCGAGCCGCATTGAGCTGGCAGTCCTCGTTGACCGCGGGCACCGCGAGCTCCCCATCTCGCCGGACTTTGTCGGCAAGAACGTTCCCTCGTCGCATGAGGAGAACGTGCACCTATATATGAAGGAAGTCGACGGCCACACCGCCGTCGAGATTAACGACGTCGCGCCGGGTTCCCACGTGGGCTCCGCGCCGCTGGGAGGTGAGTAGTACCGTGGCGTTCAACCATAAGCACCTGATCGACATTACCGAGTACTCCGAAGAGGACATCAAGCTCATCCTCGAGACCGCCAAGGCGTTCTCCGAGGTCAACGAGCGTGCCATCAAGAAGGTCCCCACGCTCAAGGGCAAGACCATCGTCAACATG
Organism: uncultured Collinsella sp.; assembly: GCA_900550815.1. Taxonomy (GTDB): domain Bacteria; phylum Actinomycetota; class Coriobacteriia; order Coriobacteriales; family Coriobacteriaceae; genus Collinsella. Next base: position 9,800 of record URTW01000011.1, on the reverse strand, counting down.
TTCAACGAGCCCTCGACGCGCACCCGCAGCTCCTTCGAGCTCGCCGAGAAGCGTCTTTCGGCCGACAGCCTCAACTTTGGCGGCTCCTCGACCTCCACGGTCAAGGGCGAGAGCCTCGTCGACACCGTCGAGACCCTCAACGCCTATAAGATCGACTGCATCGTCGTGCGCGATAAGCACGCCGGTGCTCCCTACATCGTCACGCAGAACTCGCCCGCGAGCGTCATCTGCGCCGGTGACGGCAAGCACAACCATCCCACGCAGGCCCTGCTCGACCTGTACACCATCTGGGAGCACAAGTGTGACTTCCACGGTCTGAAGGTCGCCGTCGTCGGCGATATCGCGCACTCCCGCGTCTGCGGCTCGCTGATCCCCGCTCTTAAGATCATGGGCTGCGAGACCTATGCCGTCGCCCCCGGCACGCTGTTGCCTCCGGCACCCGAGGTCCTGGGCTGCGACTACGTGACGAGTGATCTCGATTCCGTCCTGCCCGAGCTGGACGTCGTCTACATGCTGCGCGTGCAGCAGGAGCGCCTCGAGGGCGCACCGTTCCCGACCATTCGTGAGTACCACAGGCTCTTCGGCCTGACCAAGGACCGCGAGAAGCTCATGAAGCCCGATGCGATCATCTGCCACCCGGGCCCCATCAACCGCGGCGTCGAGTTCGACTCCTATATGGCCGACCACCCGCAACGCTCCGTCATCCTGGAGCAGGTCTACGCCGGTATCTGCGAGCGTATGGCTATCCTGTATCTGCTGCTTGGAGGTGCCGATAATGGCCTTGCTTCTTAAGAATGCCCACGTCGTCGACCCGTCCGTCGAGCTTGACGGTGTCGTTGACGTCCTGATTGACGGCGACAAGATCGCCGAGGTCGGCGAGAATCTCGCCGTCGAGGGAGCCGAGGTCCGCGACCTTTCCGGCAAGTACCTCGTCCCCGGCCTGGTGGATATGCACGTTCACCTTCGCGAGCCCGGCTACGAGGTCAAAGAGGACATCGAGAGCGGTACCCGCGCAGCTGCCAAGGGCGGCTTTACCGGCGTGTGCTCCATGCCCAACACCGATCCCGTCACCGATAACGGTACCGTCGTGGAGTTCGTAAAGTCCCGTGCTGCCGAGGTCGGTCACTGCCGCGTCTATCCGTCGGGCGCCATGACCCGCGGTCTTAAGGGCGAGGCCATGTCCGAGATGGGCGATATGGTCGCCCACGGCGCCGTCGCCTTCACCGACGACGGTCGCGGCGTGCAGGGCGCGGGCATGCTCCGTCGTTGCATGGACTACGGCAAGATGTTCGGCAAGGTCTTTATGAGCCACTGCCAGGACGAGGACTTGGTCGGCCACGGCCAGATCAACGAGGGCAAGGTCTCGACCCGTCTGGCCCTCGAGGGCTGGCCGGCTGCCGGCGAGGAGCTCCAGATCGCCCGCGCCAACGAGATCGCCAAGCTGACCGGTGCCAAGCTGCACATCCAGCACATCTCCACCGCCCATGGCCTGGAGATCGTGCGAGCCGGCAAGGCCGCTGGCGATCAGGTTCCCTGCGAGGCCACCCCGCCCCACATGTTCCTGCCCGCGACCGTCTGGACGAGACCTACAACACCTCGCTCAAGGTCAACCCGCCGCTGCGTACCGAGGAGGATGCCGAGGCCATCCGTCAGGGCGTCATCGACGGCACCGTCGACGTTATCGTCACCGATCACGCTCCCCACACCCCGTGGGAGAAGGCCCGCGAGTTCGAGCTTGCGCCCTTTGGCATGATCGGTCTCGAGACCTCGCTGTCGCTCGTGCTCACCGAGCTGGTCAACACGGGTAAGATGAGCATGGGCCGCATGGTTGAGCTCATGGCTATCAAGCCGCGTGAGATCCTGGGCCTCGACCAGGTTCAGGTCAAGGCGGGCTCCGTTGCCGACCTGACCGTGTTCGACGCGTCCGCCACCTGGACGGTCGGCGAGGACGGTTACGAGTCGCGCGCCGAGAACTCCGGTTTCGCCGGCCGCACGCTCACCGGTCGTGCCACCGATGTGTTTGTCGGCGGTAAGCAGACGCTCGCCGACGGCTGCATCTGCTAGCATAGCCTTATCGCTTTTGTGCGCGGCGCCCTTGCGGTGCCGCGCTTTCTATTCGTTTGGACCATGCAACCGCATGGGGGATTGGAGCGTTTATGCCCACACCTTCCACTGCACGCATGCACGACTTCGAGGTCGTCTCGAACCGGGAGATTGCCGACGGCGTCTTCTCGCTCGTCATCTCGGCCCCCAAGCTTGCAAGTGCGCTCAAGCCCGGTCAGTTTGTGAACATCGCCGTACCCGGTGATGCGTCCTCGCTGCTTCGCGTGCCCCTGAGCTACTACCGCGCCGCCGCCGAGGCCGGCACCGTCGAGCTGTGGTACGCCGTCGTGGGCGACGATACCCGTCGTTTGTCCCAGATGGGCCCTGGCTCCACCTCTAACCAGCTGGGCCCCGGTGGCCGTGGCTGGATGGTACCCGAGGGCACCAGGAAGGCCCTGCTCGTCGCCGGTGGCATCGGCGTTCCGCCTGTGCTGTGCCTTGCCGGCATGCTTGCCGAGCAGAGTGTTGATGTGGACGTGTGCCTGGGCTTTGGCACCGCTTCCAAGGCCGTGGGCATCGACGAGTTCCGCGCGCTGGGCGCCACGGTTAACGTGTGCACCGACGATGGCACGCTCGGCACGCACGGTTTTTGCACCGACCCGGCAGCCGAGCTGCTCGGCGAGGGCGGCTACGACTACGTCGCCAGCTGCGGTCCCGCCGTCATGATGAAGAAAGTCGCCGCCGCTGCCGCCGAGGCCGGTGTGTACTGCGAGGTGTCGCTCGAGCGCATGATGAGCTGTGGCTTTGGCGCCTGCAACACCTGCAATGTCGAGACGGTCGACGGTATGAAGGGTGCTTGCATGTGCGGCCCCGTGTTCGATGCTTCCAAGGTGGTGGTCTTCTAGTGGGTACCGTGAACATGGCCGTCGATTTCGGCGGCGTCAAGATGCAGAACCCCATCAACACTGCAGCCGGTACCTTTGGCTACGGTTGGCAGTTCCAGCACTTCTATGCTGTTTCCCCGCTGGGCGCCCTCCCCACCAAGCGTTGCGCTGCCGCGCCCTCGCCCGGCACCCCCGCGCCCCGCATGGCCGAGATCCCCGGCGGTATGATCAACTCCGTGGGCCTTCAGAACCCCGGCGTGGCCGCCTTTGCTCGCGAGTCCGGTCCGTGGCTCGAGCAGCTCTCCAAGGACGGCTGCCAGGTCATCTGTCAGGTTGCCGGCCACTCCGTTGACGAGTTTGTCCGCGCACTCGAGATGTATGTCGAGCTGTGCCCCTGGGCTGCCGGCTACGAGATCAACGTGAGCTGCCCCAATAACGCCGCCGGCGGTGCCGCCATGGGCTCCACGACCGCGGGCGCCTCGTCCGTAATGGCTGCCTGTCGCAAGGTGACCGATAAGCCGCTGTTCGTGAAGTTGGCGCCGGTCAACGTCGCCGAGCTCGCCAAGGCCCTCGAGGCCGCCGGCGCCGACGGCCTTTCGGTCATCAACTCCATCCAGGGCATGGCCATCGACGTCCATACCCGCAAGTCCCGCGTGGCCAAGCCCAAGGGCGGCCTTTCGGGCCCACTGTGCCACCACATCGCCGTGCGCATGGTCTGGGAGGTTGCCCAGGCCGTCGATATCCCCATCAACGGTGTCGGCGGTGTCATGCCCGGCGAAGATGCGGCCGAGTTTATCCTGGCCGGCGCCACCTGCGTGTCGGTCGGCATGGCCAACTTCGTCGATCCGTGCGCTTCGCTCAAGATCGCGCACGAGCTCGAGACCTGGGCCGAGTCTCAGGGCGTGAAGGACATCAACGAACTGGTAGGTGCGTTCGAATGCTAGAGACCGATGCCCGCGACCGTGTTATCGTCGCCCTCGACTGCGACCGTGAGCGTGCGCTCGAGCTTGCCCACGAGCTTTCGGGCCATGCCGCCTGGCTCAAGGTTGGCATGACGCTCTATTACGCCGAGGGTCCCCAGATCGTCAAGACCTTTAAGGACCTGGGCTTTAAGGTCTTTCTTGACCTTAAGTTTCATGATATTCCGCATCAGGTTCGCGGTGCCGCCCGCTCGGCCTCGCTTGCCGGTGCCGATCTGCTTTCGGTCCACGGCTTGGGTTCGGGCGCCATGCTCGCTGCCTGCCGCGAGGGCGCCGAGGAGGCGCGCGAGGACCGCGCCAAGCTCGTCGCCATCACCGTGCTCACGAGCATGAACCAGGATGCCTTGAGCGAGATCGGCGTCGAGTCGCCCGTGGCCGAGGAGGCCGCCCGCCTGGCAAAGCTCGCTCAGGCCAACGGCATCGACGGTATCGTGTGCTCGCCGATGGAGGCTCACGACATGCGTGAGCTGCTGGGTCCCGATGCCCTGATCGTGACTCCGGGTGTGCGTCCGGTGGGTGCCGCCCTTGGTGACCAGTCCCGCGTGGCGACGCCTTCCCAGGCTATCGAGCGTGGCGCAAGCCACATTGTGGTGGGCCGTCCCATCACCGGCGCCGACGATCCGGTTGCCGCCTTTGACGCTATTGTCGCTGAGCTGGTCGAAAACGTCGCCTAAAAGATTCCCCTAAGTCACCACTTTTGGGTCTCATTAGCACAAAATAGCCCCTGTGCCTGCGTAAACTTTCCCATCCTTTGTGTGGAATCGCAGGTCAGGGGCTTAACTTTGGGCGCAGTATATTGCACTTTTTGCGGGTATCGTCTAACCTATGGAGCCGCGATTGGGCATTTTGTACGTTCTACGTGCTAAAATGCCAATTATTGAATCAGATATAACCCAACTTTTTGGAGGTACGAATGGCACTCCCTCAGCTTACCGATGAGCAGCGCAAGCAGGCTCTTGAGAAGGCTGCTGCCGCACGTCACGCCCGCGCTGAGCTTCGCGAGCAGATCAAGAAGGGCGAGAAGTCCCTCGAGTCCGTGCTCAACTCCGATGACCCCATCGCTTCCCGCATGAAGGTTTCCACCCTCATCGAGTCTCTCCCTGGTTATGGCAAGGCCAAGGCCGCCAAGATCATGGAGGAGCTCGGTATCTCCGCTACCCGTCGCGTCCAGGGCCTCGGCGTCCGTCAGCGCGAGCAGCTCCTCGAGCAGCTGACCAAATAAGTGAGCGCTCAGGATTCCAAGCTCTTTGTGATTTCTGGACCGTCAGGCGCAGGCAAGGGTACGCTCGTCACTCGTGTTCGCGAGCGTCGCTCTAACCTGGGCCTGACGGTTTCGGCTACCACGCGAGCCCCACGCAAAGGCGAGGTCGATGGCGTCAATTACTTTTTCCTGACGCGTGAGGAGTTCGACCGCCGCGTGGCAAACGGTGAGTTTGTTGAGTGGGCCGAGGTCCACGGTAACTGCTACGGCACGTTGGTGAGCGAGGTTCAGTCCAAGCTCGCCTCTGGTTCGTCTCTCATCTTGGAGATCGATGTCCAGGGTGCCCTGCAGGTGAAGGAGCGTTTCCCCGAGGCCGTGCTGATCTTTATCAAGCCGCCTTCGCTTGAGGTACTCCGCGAGCGTCTAGTCGGTCGCGGTACCGAGACGCCCGAGACGATTGAGCTGCGTATGGCAAACGCCGCCGATGAGCTTGCCCTTGCCGACCGCTACGACGACGTCGTGGTAAATGACGATCTCGACCGCGCGACCGATGAGCTCGTTCGCGTTCTCGATATGCATGAAAGGATCTGAGGTCCGTGTCCGTTGTAAAGCCTTGCATTGACGATCTTCTGGAGAAGACCGATCACAACCGCTTCCTGCTCGCTTCGCTTGCCTCCAAGCGCGCCTGCGACATCAATAGCATGCTGCGTGGCCAGCACAACCGCGTGCTTGCCGTCCAGGATGTCGATGACATCACCATCGGGCTTTCCGGTGCCGATACCATCTCGATGGCTATGGACGAGATTGTCGATGGCGACATCTCTTACGACGAGGCCCGTTACGAGAAGGCGCTCGGCCACAAGGTTGCTGAAGCCTAAATGGCAGCTCGCGTCTGTCTGGTCCACTATCACGAGGTTGGACTGAAGGGCAAGAACCGCGCACATTTTGAGCATATCCTCATGGATAACATCAAGGCGGCCTTGGCCGCCTTTTCCGTGAATGCCGTGTCTCGAATTTCCGGTTATATCCTCGTGACCTTTAACGAGCATCAGGCCGATGAGGCGGCGCGTGTCATTCGCACCGTTCCCGGCGTTGCTCGTGTGTCTTTGGCGTATCACACTAACCGCGACCCGCAGGAGTACTGTGCCGCCGCCGTCAAGGCGCTGCGCGAGTTTGGTCCTTTCGATTCGTTTAAGGTGCACGCCAAGCGCTCCAATACTGACTATGAGCTCACCTCGATTGATATCAATCGTCAGGTGGGCGAGGTGCTGTGCGAGGCCTTCCCCGATAAAAAGGTTCAAATGCACGACCCCGATGCCATGGTGCATGTACTTGTGGTTCAGGGTAGCGTTTATGTGTACGCGCGCTCCGAGCGCGGCGTGGGCGGTCTGCCGGTGGGTTCTGCCGGCAAGGTCGTGACGCTGCTGTCGTCGGGTATCGATTCTCCGGTGGCGACTTGGATGCTCGCGCGTCGCGGTGCGGTGTGCGTGCCGGTACATTTCTCCGGTCGTCCGCAGACGCCCGATACGAGCGAGTATTTGGTGCAGGACATCATCCGTGCGCTTGAGCCGGGTGTCCAGATCGGCCGCCTGTACGTTGTGCCGTTTGGCGACTGTCAGCGTGAGATTTCGGTCACCTGTCCCAGCAACCTGCGCGTGATCATGTATCGCCGCATTATGTATTCGGTTGCCGAGCGCATTGCACACATCGAGGGCGCCAAGGCCATCGTTACGGGTGAATCGCTTGGGCAGGTTGCCTCCCAAACGCTTGAGAACATCATGGCCGTCAACGAGGCCGTGAAGATCCCCGTGTTCCGTCCTCTCATCGGTTCGGACAAGCAGGAGATCATCGCGCGCGCCGAGGAGATCGGTACGTTCGATATCTCGACTGAGGCCGCTCCCGACTGCTGCACGCTCGTTATGCCGCGCCGTCCCGAGTCGCACGCTTTACTCGATGCCGTGGATGAGGCCGGGGAGCTGCTCAATCACGAGGAGATGATCGAGCGCCTGCTCAAGCAGACCGAGTACATCGACTTCGAGAGCAACACGTATAAGGCCCCTAAGACCTTAAAACGTAAACATTCGGAGCTTGCTCCGCGTGAGATTTACCAAGATCACGAGTAAATTTGTGCATAGACCGACGATGCGCTTGCATCGTCGGTCTTTTGCTATCTGGGCATTTTGCGACTAAGTGCTCATTTGCTGACGTGTGCCTGAATAAATGGACAGATTTGTGCAAGGTTTTGGTTGGTTTTTGGTTTGACCGCTAAAACCGGTTTTGGAGCGTGGCTGTTGCAGGGCTCTTTTCCTGACACGATGTTGTTGGGAGGTTTTGCTATGGCGCAGCGCGAACAACACGAACGGGTCAAACGGATGGACCGCTTGGCGGACAAGCTGCTCGGTCATAAGGCAGTGGTGATGGCGATACTGGTTGTCATTGCGATGGCGAGCGGCTTGGCGATGGCGAACCTTGGCGGCGGTGCCAGCGGCGTGTCTTTTGAGCGGACTGATGGTTCGGGCTCGTTGGTGGAGCCGGGATCCGGCGATGCTTCGAGTGGAAAGACATCCGAAGGCTCTTCGCCTAAGGCGTCTGCTGCGGCAGAGGTCTATGTCGATGTTGATGGCGCCGTTGTGTCGCCCGGCGTATATCGTCTCAAGGACGGCGCGCGGGTGGCTCAGGCGATTGATGCCGCCGGCGGGCGGGCGCCCGAGGCAGACGTTACGGGGCTCAATCGGGCATCTAAGGTCACTGATGGACAAAAAATCCATGTTCCAACGGTAGGGGAGCAGCAGGCGTCCATTGCGGAAGCCGGTGTTGATGGTGGGGTTTCCGCATCATCGGGCGCGGGTGGCGCAACAGGCCTAGTAAACATCAATACGGCAAGCGCAGAAGAGCTGCAGACGCTTTCGGGCATCGGCCCCTCTATGGCCCAGTCGATTATCGATGAGCGGACAAAGAACGGTGCTTTTTCTTCGGTTGACGATCTGATGCGTGTGTCGGGAATCGGCGAGAAGAAGCTTGCCAAAATCAAAGATTGCATCTGCGTATGAGTGCGACCGAGCGCGAGCACGTGATGCCTCCGCGGCCCCTGATGCCGTGGACGATGGCCCTGTGTGCCGGCATGTGCATGAGCTGCGTCTTGGTGCTCAACATGGTCGCTGATGCGCTGCTGAGGGAGCGGGCTCCGGCGGTCGGGCCGCTATGGGCCATTCCCGTTGCGGCGGCGGTATTCGTTGTGCTGGCTCAATCTTGTGCGCGGCTTGCCCCTTGGAAGCGGTGGCTGTATGCCGCGTCCGTCGGTCTCGTGGCGGGAGCGGTCGTCTCGGTGTGGTGGGCTGTGGGCACGCTGAGTGCCTCGAAGGCGCTCGATGGTCGAGCGGCAAGCAGCCTCGAGTTTGTCGTGCAGGGTGATCCATCCATAAACGACGACGTGTATTCCTATACCTGCGAGGCACGCGCGGACGGTAAGAACCTGGCAACGGTTCGCCTATCGTTTGACCGTGAGCTCAAGGTCGGGGCGCACGTGCGTGTTATCGGTCGCGTTTCGCGTTTTGAGAACGATGCGTATGGACGATCGCGCGTGCTCCGAGGCGAGGTGCGCAAGGTTCAAGCCGTTCGGATTGTGCCGGTCGATGAGGGCTCTCCGGGGCCGCTGCTTCGGCTGCGAAATGGGCTGCTTGCGTCCATCGCGGCTGCGACCGACCCGGCGCGTGCGCTCATAGCCGGTGTCGTCTGCGGTCGTTCGGCCGAGCTGCGCGCCCAGCCGGCGGGCGACTGGTTTTCGGTGACGGGAACGGCGCATCTTATCGCCGTCTCGGGCAGCCATTTGGCTATCGTGGGGTTTGTAATCGAGGGTTTATTGCAAAAGACTCGGTGCTCACGTGGTCTTCAGCGGGCGATACTGGCGATAACGCTTGTGGGCTACGCTGCCTTTACGGGCGCGTCTCCCTCGGCCGTGCGCGCGTGCTGCATGGTATTCGCGACGCTTGTCGTAAACGGCGCGGGGCGTCGCCGGCACGGCCTTTCGGCACTCTTTGTTACCATGTCCATCTTTGTTCTACTGCGGCCGACGGTGCTGTTCGAGATGGGCTTTCAGCTTTCATGTGCCAGCGTCTTAGCCATTCTGTGCTTTTGCCCCTATGCGACCTACGCTTTGGGCGAGCTGGGTGTGCCATCGGGCGTTGCCAGCATGCTTTCCGTCACGCTGTGCTCGCAACTGGCGACACTTCCCATTACCATTCCTGCCTTCGGTACGTTCTCGCTCATTGCTCCGCTGGCAAATGCGGTCATCGGTCCGGTGGTGAGCGTACTGCTTGCCGTGTCGATCGTGCTGGTTCCCTTTTCGCTCGTGGCACCGTTGCGGACTTGGGCGCTCGTTGTGCCCATGATTGCCTCCCGTTGCGCGCTGTTCTTCGAGCAGCTGTTTGCCGCCGTGCCGGGTGCATCCGTGCGCGTGCCGCCCGATAGCATGTGGATTTACCTAGTGCCGTGTTTGCTGGCGGTTCTGCTGGTCTGGTGGCCGCGTCCCCGTGCACGTCCTATGGCGGTGGGGCTTGCATGCCTGGTGCTCTTGGCTGCGATTCCGTACGCCTACTGGGATCGATTCGCTCCGCCTTCGGTGACGGTGCTCGATGTGGGCCAGGCCGATGCGATTCTTATCCGCCAGGGCGGCGCAGTAGCACTCGTCGACTG
>URTW01000010.1 GCA_900550815.1 uncultured Collinsella sp. | reverse complement strand
GGTTGATCATATGTCTGCGTAAATGTCCCAGTGCGCGCAAGGTGACGTGAATGAGGAGCGCCGCGTACTTTGGTACGCAAGCGACGATTGAACGTCAGATTGCCGCTCTGGGGCATTTGCAGCGTCGAGCAGTTACGCGGTTTGGAAAACCGCGTAACAAATTAGTCACGCGTCAGCTTGCGGTGAATACGATGCGGCTTGGCCGCGTCCTCGCCCAGGCGCTCGATGCGGTTGGCCTGATAGGCCTCGAAGTTGCCCTCGAACCAATACCAGTTGCCCGGATTCTCGTCGGTGCCCTCCCACGCCAGAATGTGCGTGGCGACGCGGTCCAGGAACATGCGGTCGTGGCTAATGACCACCGAGCAGCCCGGGAACTCGAGCAGCGCCGCTTCGAGCGAGGACAGCGTCTCGACGTCGAGGGCGTTCGTGGGCTCGTCGAGGAGCAGCAGGTTGCCGCCCTGCTTGAGCGTGAGCGCCAGGTTCAGACGGTTGCGCTCGCCACCGGAGAGTACGCCAGCGCGCTTCTGCTGGTCCTGGCCCTTAAAGCCAAAGCTCGCCACATAAGCGCGGCTCGGAACCTCGGTCTCGCCGACCATCATGTGGTCCAGGCCGTCCGAGACGACCTCCCACAGGTTCTTGTCGGGGTCGATGCCAGATCGGTTCTGATCGACATAGGAAATCTTGACGGTCTCGCCCACCTCGAGCTCGCCCGAAGTCAGCGGCTCCAGACCCACAATCGTCTTGAACAGCGTGGTCTTACCGACACCGTTGGGGCCGATGACGCCCACGATGCCGTTGCGCGGCAGGGTGAACGAAAGGTCATCGATGAGCACGCGGCCATCGAATTCCTTATGCAGGTGATGGGCTTCGAGCACCTTGTTACCCAGACGCGGTCCAACGGGAATGCGGATGTCGGTCCAGTCGAGCTTCTGGCTTGCACGGGCCTCGGCCTCCATCTCCTCGTAGCGAGCCAGGCGGGCCTTGTTCTTGGCCTGACGGGCCTTAGGGCTGGAGCGTACCCACTCGAGCTCGGCCTCCATGCGCTTGGCGAGCTTGGCGTCGCGGTTGCCTTGCGCCTCGATACGGGCGGCCTTGGTCTCCAGATACGTGGAGTAGTTGCCCTTGTAGGGATAGAGGTGACCGCGGTCGACCTCGCAGATCCACTCGGCAACGATATCCAAAAAGTAGCGGTCGTGCGTGACGGCCAGCACTGCACCCTGGTAGTTATGCAGGAAGTGCTCGAGCCACAGGATCGACTCGGCGTCCAGGTGGTTCGTGGGCTCGTCGAGCAACAGCAGGTCGGGAGCCTCGAGCAGCAGCTTGCACAGGGCCACGCGACGGCGCTCGCCGCCGGAAAGCACGTTGACCGGCATGTCGGAATCGGGCAGCTGCAGGGCGTCCATGGCCTGGCCGAGCTTGGAATCGATATCCCAGCCATCGGCGGCGTCGATCTCGTCCTGGAGCTTGCCCATCTCGGCCATGAGGGCGTCCATGTCGCAATCCGGGTCGCACATCTCCTCGCCAATCTTATTGAAGCGATCAACCTTGGCGATCATGTCGCCAAATGCCATGCGCACGTTCTCGATGACGGTCTTGTCGTCGTCGAGCGGCGGCTCCTGCTGCAGGATGCCCACGGTGTAGCCGGGGGTAAGCCTGGCATCGCCGTTGGAGACCTCCTCGATGCCGGCCATGATCTTGAGCAGGGTCGACTTGCCCATACCGTTGGGGCCCACGACGCCGATCTTGGCACCGGGGTAGAAGCTCAGGGTCACATCGTCAAGGATTACCTTGTCGCCATGGGCCTTACGAGCCTGATACATCTGATAAATGAACTCCGCCACAGTCATTTCTCCTTATCTAGCTGCGGAAATCTTCTCCCCCTCTCCGTTTTGGAAAAAGCGGAGAGGCAGTCCGCGCGTTCTAATAAAAAGGGGCATGGTTGCCCACACCCCCTAATACTACCTGGGAAAAGTCCCCCGGAACATACTATGAACTGCGTACGCTAGTTTTCCGCAACCTTAACGAGCGGCTCGCCGCGATTTGCGCCATAGCAGATACGAGTAGACGTAGACGGCTCCGACCGAACCAAACGCCAGAACCGCAATCACCGCGGCGACGACTTCACTCGAAAGCACCGCACCTGCCACGCCCATCACAATCAGGCCAATACCCAGCACCATAAAGCAGGCGCCGCCAAAACGCTGCGTACGGCGCCAGGTCTCGGGATCGGCAATCGCCCAAGGTGTCTTGATACCGAGCGTATAGTTCTGCTTCACACGCGGCAAGTAGTTGCCTACGCCGATGAACAGCAAACCGACAACACCGGAAATCAGCACGTTAACCGAACCGACCGCCGGCACCACGCCCCAGACCGTAAGCTCTCCCAGCCAGCTTATGGCGCACATGAACAAGGTGAAGGCGATTACGAAGCCCTGGTAGAACTTGCCCGAGGTTCGATATGCCTCACCTTTGGGATCGATGCGCGGCACCACGCAGAACATTGCGAGAAGTGCCAGAGGCAGCACGCCGAGCGCGGAGGCCATCCAGCTAGGACCCCAACCGTCGACGGCGCCGTTCGCTCCCCAGTGCGTGGGAATCTGCGTCGGCAAGCTCGGCATCACCATGAGGTGCGCTGCGACATTGGCGCCGCACAGAGCGACCAGCGCAATCCACACGCGCGACGATACCCCCGTGGGGTGAATGCCCTTGTTTTCGTTATTCATCCTTATCACCTTCCGTGTTTGTAAAGCCCATAAACCAACCGATCAAGTCCTGCATGACGGTGGTGTTTAAGCTGTAAACGATGTTTTGGCCATGACGTTCGTCGGTCACCAACCCGGCGTTTTTGAGCGTCGCCAAGTGATGGCTCAACGACGGCTTGCTGATGTCAAAATGCTCGGCAAGCTCCCCGGCCGTGCGATTGCCCTCGCGCAGCAGTTCCAAAATGTGACGCCGTGTAGGATCGGCCAGCGCCTTAAAACCCTCTCCCGGCATAAGACCTCCTCTCATCATCTCTCATGACGTGCACACTATACTCGATATTTAGATGTTTGTCTAACTATCTAACCGCAATGCTTCAAACCACATCAAAGCAAACGCCATCGCAGCCTATGGGCGATTACCTATAATGGCGATAGCTAGAACACGATTCACTTCCCCATCGGAGGATGTCTATGACTGAAACCACAGCCGCAACTCCCAACGAGACACGCGACACCAAGCTCGAGATCATCATGGGCCGCAAGGCACTCGATAAGCTCGCCGATGCTACGGTGCTGGTGCTCGGCTGCGGAGGCGTGGGCTCCAACTGCTGCGAGGCACTCGCCCGCGGCGGCATTGGTCATTTCGTCATTCTGGACAAGGACATCGTCGCGCCCAGCAATATCAATCGCCAGGCCATCGCCTTTCACAGCACCATCGGCAAGCGCAAGGTTGACGTGATGGAAGCCATGATCCACGATATCAATCCTGCCGCCACCGTCATCAAACGTACCGAATACCTGCTGAGCGACAACATCGATGATTTCTTCGCGAGCGTTTTGGAGCAGACGGAGGGCAAGATCGACTACGTCGTCGACGCCATCGACACCATCTCGGCCAAGCTCACCATTGCCAAATATGCTCAAGACCACGACATTCGTTTGGTTAGTTCCATGGGCGGGGCCAACAAGCTCCATCCCGAGTGCCTCCGCTTTGTCGACATCTTCGATACGGTACGTGACCCCATGAGCCGCATTATTCGCAAAGAATGCTAGAAACGCGGAATCAAGAGCCTGCATGTACTGTTTAGCTGTGAGGAATCGGTTAAGACACAGCCCCGCGACCCTTCCAATATCCACGAGCGTACCGAGCTGGGAACCGCCAGCTTTATGCCGCCCATCATGGGTCAGATGATTGCCGGCGAGGTTATCCGCCAGATCAGTGGGCGCGGCCCCGCGCGCGTGCGCGCCGATGGTCAGCGCCTAGACTAGCGGAGAGCGCCGAGATGGAGCCCCGGTTATTTGATGCACACTGCCATCTTGATTTAATGGCTCACCCGGACGCCGTTGCCGATGAGGCAACGGCGCTGGGCTTGGGTCTATTTGATTGCGGCGTCGATCCACGCGACTTTTCGGCCGCAAACGAGCGCGTCCGTCGCCAACCAGGCATCATCGCCGGCATTGGGCTTCACCCCTGGTGGCTCGCCGACGGCCGCTGCGGTCCTGCCGAAGTCAATCTGCTTTGCGAAGTTGCTGCCCAAGCGCGCTACATCGGCGAGGTCGGGCTCGACTTTTCCACGCGTTTTGCCGGAAGTGAGCCGCTACAAATACAGGCATTTGACCGGCTCTGCGATACGCTCGTGCAGCATCCTCTTGCCGAGCGCGTGATATCAATTCACGCCGTTCGTTCGGCAGGAACCGTACTGGATATCCTCGAATCGCATGGACTACTCATCCCAAACCCCGACTCCCCCGCTATCATCTTCCACTGGTTTAGCGGCACTTCGGACGAACTCGCCCGCGCGCGTAATGCGGGCTGTTATTTTTCCGTCAACGAACGCATGCTCGCGACCAAGCGCGGTCGCGAATACGCACGACAGATTCCACTCGATCGTTTACTGCTCGAGACCGATGCACCAGCCGAACCAAACACAGAAACAAGCGCACAGTCGCTCATCAGATCGCTCACAAGGACCTCGATGCGCATTGCCTCACTCAAAAACTGTGACGCAAAGCGCATCGAGTCGGCAGTTTTAGCAAATGCGCACGCTGTTTTTGACCTTCGCTAACCCCTGTGGGCTAAAATGCCAAGGGACATGCGAATCGCACAACGCAGTCCCTATTGGTAGGCAGTACAGTTCGGCAGCATTACACCAATTCGTGCATGAGATCACGGTTGCGTGCATACAATTCGTCGAAGATATGACGGCGCGACGCATATAACTCGTGGGCAGTCATATCGGGCTCGATTGTTTGCGCAACGCCAAGGACTCGGGCAAGTTCATCCCATGATGCATAGGCGCCACCTGCGAGAGCTGCCATGATGGCATCACCGAAGCATGCACCCACCGTAACCTTGGCAACCGAGACCTCGCGCCCGCATACGTCGGCGATAGCTTGCATCCAAACTGGATTCTTGGTTCCACCTCCGACAAGCATAATGCGCCCAATTGGCAGACCATGCTCTCGCTCGATAATGTCGACATGGGATGCAACGGTATACGCGACGCCTTCCAAGGCGGCGCGAACCATATGGGCTCGCGTATGCCTTCCGGTCAGGCCAAAGAAGACGCCACGCGCCTCGGGATCGTTGAGCGGAGTACGCTCCCCCGCAAAGTACGGCAGACACAGGAGCCCATCGGCACCCGGCGCCACATCGGCGGCATCATGCGCCATAACCGAATAGGCAGCGGGACCACCGTGGCCCTCGGCCTCTACGGCGTCGCGATACAGCTCTTGGCGCAGCCACGATGTGAGTGCGCCCGCCGTAATGGTCCCCGCGCAGATCCCGTAAGTTCCGGGAATGATAAACGTCCCTGGCCACAGGCGGGCATCATCGATCATATGATCAGCTAGGTAGATGAAATACGCCGTACTCCCCAACTGAACCATCATATCGCCAGGACGGAATACACCCGTCGAAATGGCCTCGGCACCAGAATCGCCCGATCCCACTAAGACAGGTGTCCCTGCCGCGAGCCCCGTCGCCTCTGCCGCACGCTGCATAATCACCCCGGCAATATCAGTAGCCGACATTACCTCCGCCATCTGGTCAGGCCGGCAGAAACGAGCACATTCCCGAGCATCAACCTTCCAAGTGAAGCGGTCGTATAGGGGAAGAAAATCCTCCGCCAAATAACGGTCCACCGTAAAACGCCCCGTCAACTTTGCGCATAGAAACGACGACGCCGTCAGGAACTTCGCGGCACGTTCGTGCACCTCGGGCATATTCTCCTTAAACCACAAGATCTTGGGAGCAATATCTGACGAACAGGGATCGTGCCCGAAAAGCTCGCGTGCGCGGTCTGACCCATATTCGGAAAGAAGCTCGTCAATCTGCGGCTTCGAACGTGCATCGACTCCATACAAAATCGCGGGCGCCAGCGCATTGCACTCGGTATCGACCGGCACACAGTCGCAACCCAATGCGGAAAGGCCCACGCATCCGATCTGCGCCGCGTTAACCCCCGATCGCGCCACCAGCTCGCGCGACAAGCGGCAAAAATCGCCCCACCAAACTGCCTCCGCATCATGCTGGTACCATCCATCACACGGGTTGTCCGTCTCGTGTCCACAAGAGGCTTGGCAAACGATGTTGCATCGATCATCGATTAAAACGCCTTTAGAGGCGCTTGTCCCAATATCAATACCCAGATAGAGCGCCATAGGTGCCTACTCCCCTCGCGCCGTACGAGCGGCAGCCATAACACGAGCTACCCGCTCAACATCGACCGGGGCATCCAGCTTTCCGTCGCGCTTTAAGCACGTGCCGACAAACGCGCCATCGTAGTGAGCAAATACGCCAGCCACGGTATTTTCGCGACAACCGGTGCCACATACCACAGGTACTTGGCCAACACGCTCGCGAACCTCATCGGCAAGCTCGCCCGAAGCGCCACGACCGGCAGCCGAACCGCCGATGACCATCGCATCCGGTAGGCAATTAAAGAGAAGTGAATCGGCAATGTCCGCAGTCGTGCGGTCGTTAAGATAAACCTCCCCCTCGCTCGTGATGAAGTGAAAAAGCTTGAGGTCGTCCAGGCGCAGCGCCGCCTTGCGACGCATGGTGTGCGCGAAATCTCGGTTAATCAGCCCGAGATCACCGGCCCAGGCACCGCAAAAATTGCAGCGCGTGAACTGCGCGTCGACGGCAGCGCACAGCTCGATTGTGGCATCACCGTCGTAAATAGCCTCGGCTCCCCAAGGGGTCGACAGATCATGGGACAGAGCCCCGATTACATAGCCCATCGATGCAAGGGTTGAAGCAGAAACGTGCTGCTCATAGGGCATCGAGAGCTCATTGGTAATCAAAATGCCATCGACACCGCCCTGTTGCAACGCTTCGAGATCGCGCTTGGCGGCTTCCACGACTTGTGACACGCTTCCGCCCGGGTAATACAGTGGATCGCCCGGCAGAGGACGCAGGTGCAGCATTCCGATAACCGGCTTTTCGGTCTTGAACATCGAAGTTAGAAACGACATAACGCGCTCCTTCATAGGGTTATTGCAGGGACGTTACTCCCCCAGCACCTCGACGTACACTTTTCGCTTCTGCGGACCGTCAAACTCCGCAAGATAGATGTTCTGGGCACTTCCGCACACGATGTGGCCATCTTGGACGGGAAAGAAGCAACTGTTTCCACAAATCATGCTCTTGATATGCCCACAGGAGTTGTTACCGGTGGCTCCATAGCTCGGCAAGAAGTGTGCGTGCGCATAGGGGGCATCGAGTGGGGCGATGCGAGCAAGCGTCTCCATAAGATCCGTCTCCACGCAGGGCAGCCCCTCGTTTACCACGATTCCACAGGTCGTATGCGACAAAATAATCGCTGCCAAGCCATTGGTCACCGAGCTGCGTTCGATGGCAGCGTGCACGTCCTCGGTAATATCGATGAACTGGTCCGGAGCAGTCGATAGATAGCTCAATGTCTCGAGTGTCACCATGTTCACTCATCCCCTTCAAGAAAACGCAGGGCATTACCCCCGTAGAGCCTTTCTCGCGCATCATCGCGCATGGACACGGTATCGAGTGCCCGCTTGAGTTTGAACGCACGGAAGCGCGGTGTATTGCTGGCGAACATCACTTGATGCGATAGCGCGCGCTCATACCACAGCGGCCCCATATCGACCGTGAAAAGACGCTGCATCATCTCCTCGGGCGAATCGATGTAAGTGATAGAGGTGTCCGTGTAGCAGTTGGGATACTTGAGCAGCATCGCCACGGTCTCGCGCACCCAGGGCCAGCCAAAGTGGGTCAAACTAAAGCGCACATTTGGATGCGTTGCGATTGTGTGCTCAAATGCAAGCGGATTACTGCGCGAGAGCTCTGCGCCAGGCTCCCAAGACATACCGGCATGGAAAACCACCGGATTGTTATAGCGCTCGCACAGCTCGTAAAGCGGCTCGGCCACAGCATCATCGGGGGCAAAACCCTGCTTTGCAGGATGCAGGCAAAGCCCCTTTGCCCCCAACTCGGTAAAGGCGCGCTCCAATTCGTCTGCGGCACCGCTCACCTGCGGATCTACGCTCGCAAATCCCCATAGACGATCGGGATGCGCGGCAACCAGCATGGCAATCTGGTCATTGGTGCCAAAATGCCCTCCGCATGCCGTGGTTACATCGAGCGGCATGAGTACACTCTTCTGCACGTCGCAGACGTCCATCTCGACTTGAAGCTCATCCCAATCCATGGGGCCCATATGCCCCATACCAAATTCTCGTGACCAAAAGCCGAATCCATCAGGCTCATCACCCGGCTTACAGATCTCGCCGTAGAGCATAGGATGGACCAACATGTCGATAACCATTTCGTACTCCTTTCCAGGCATTTGACCCTAGTACGGCTCAAACGAACCAATCACTCGGGACGACAGCTCAGCACCCGCCTTCATACACGCCGGAATATTAAGGCCATCGATCACGCCCTTGGTAAACCCGGCAATATACGAGTCGCCGGCACCCACGGTATTAACGACCTTCTCCGCCGGTACGATCCCGCACTCATAGAAGCGCTCACCGTCATAGGCAATGCTCCCCTTCTCGCCAAGCGTGGCAACCGCAACGCGCGGTCCCAATCCCTGCACGTGGCGTACCCAGTCCCGCAGCTCCGGAGTGTCCTCTTCAAACGACATGAACGCATAGTCTACGTAAGGAAAATGAGCCTCGCATGCATATTCGGGATCCTGGCTGAACACCGAGAAGTCCATAACCACCGTCTTGCCCGCATTATGCCATTCGGGCAGGAGGTCCAAACAATTGCCAAACAGGTCGGTGTGAATGATGTCATGCTCTAGGATAAACTCCCGGTCGTCTTCATTCGGTCGATATGTCTCCATTACGCCATCAATTGCCTCGAGATGTACGCGATCGACGCCGTCTTTCAACGCCATGAGCATCACCGAGGTGTCGCCATCCTCCACCCGCAGATGTGAGATATCGAGCCCCTCAGCGGCCAGCGCCTCTCTCATCTTGTCTCCGTACTCGTCCTTGCCGACAACCGACACGGCGGATACCGAAACGCCCATTCGTGCAAGATGGATACCCCAGTCAATGCCGTTACCAGTCGGATAGAACACGCCGATGTTTTGATAGACGTCCGCGCAGCAAAAACCAGCCGCACACGCTTTAATACCCATACTCTTCTCCAATGTTCAAAAGGGGACCCACCATATGGCGAGCCCCCTTTTCGCGTTTCGCATATTGTTTTGCATCGGCTGTCCAAGGCCTCATAGCCAGACCGCCGTACGCTTTCTTAAGCTATTCGACGATTGGTGCCCCGTGACCCCAAGAACCTTCCATACCGCACACGGTCGAGGCAAACCCGGCAGCAAAGTCGAGCGCGCGCTCGATGGCCTCGGCGCCATCCTCACCACGCTTGGCTGAATCGAGATAGCACATCAAACACGCGGTGAGGAACGAGTCGCCCGCCCCCATGGTGTCCTTCATGTCCGTTACCGGTTTAGCCAGCTGGCGGTAATAACGCTCGCCGTCGTAAGCAATGCAGCCCTCGGCGCCCGCCGTAGCCGACACAAAACGCGGACCCAGACCCTTCACCCATGCCAAACGCTCGCGAATCTCGTCCTCACTCGCGGCATCCGCCGCACTAAAGAAAGCGAAATCAACGTAGGGCGCAATCTGCTCGTAGTACTCGTCGGTGGAGTCGTCCGAAAAGTCAAAAGAGACCGTGACGCCCGCAGCCTTCAACTTGGGCAGCTCGCGCTCGGTAAAGCAATAGTTGCCCGAATGAACCACATCGAACTGCTTCATGTACGCAAGGTCAAAGCGATCGAGGACATAGCGCGCATCGCCACGGATACCGCCCTCGTTGGAGCCAAGGAAGACACGGTCACCGTCAACGACGGTCACGCGAGCCGCTCCGTTCTCGCCAATCATCTGCTCGCACTTGTCAAGCTCGATACCCTCATCCTCGAGGCTTGCAATAACATGCTCGGCAGCGGCGTCATTGCCAAAAATGCCCATGTATGCGGAGCGTGCGGCACCGCATTTCTTGGCATAAACGGCAAAGTTCACCGCATTGCCGCCGGGATACATGGTGTGGATATGCTCGTAGCGATCGACGACGTTGTCGCCAAATCCGAGCGCGTTAACGTTAAATGCCATGGCCTTTGCCCCTTCTAGTACTCGACAACACCCATATAGCGACGGAAATCGGGATCGTGATCGAACACCTTGCCGCGTGCAGCACGCAGCTCGCAGTTCATGGCGTAGAACAGCACCGGGTCCAGATAGGCACGGACGCTCGCCGGCACGGCTTCCATACCGTACTCCTTGGCATCGAGCACCATCAGCGTATCGGTATGCGTCTTAAGGAACGCCAGGGCGCGCTCGTCCATAGCACGGCACTCGCTGGAGCCCATCTGCAGGAAGTAAAAAACGCCATCCTGAGTAGCCTCGAAGGGGCCATGGAAGTACTCGGCAGAGTGGATGTAGCTGCAGTGCTGCCACTGCATCTCCATAAGAGAGCAGATAGCGAAACCGTAGGTCTGGCTAAAGTTGGGACCGCTGCCCAGAATATAGAAGAACTCGTGCTCCTGGCAAAGCTTGGCAAAGCGATCGCCCAGCTCGGCATTTACCTTCTCACGTGCCGGAGGAAGAATCTTATCCATCTCGGCGATACCGGCATACATATCGGCAAGATCGGCGTAGCCCTCCTGCTGATCGAGCAGCTCTGCCGCAAGCGACAGCGAAATGCCAGCGGGGACCTCGGCCTGCGGCACACCCTCGCCCCACGGGTAGACCCACGTGGTCCACTTGCCGGAGTCGATCTTAGATCCAGCGTTGTCGGTCTGGGCGATCACCGTAGCGCCGGCAGCAAGGGCAATCTCGCAGCCCTCGACGACCTCGGGGGTGTTGCCACTGTGGCTGCAAGCAATGACCAGGGACTTCTCGCCCAGACGACGAGGACGCATGATATCGAACTCGCGAGCCGTATAGATATACGAAGTGAAGGTGGTTGCCTCGCGCTGCAGAAGCTCGTGAGCCGGGATCAAATCGATCATGGAGCCACCGCAAGCAATCCAGTAGACGCTGTCGAACTTGCCCTTCTCGGCAATTGCCTCTTTGATCAGATCGTGTGCGTTCATATCCAGTTCCTTTCTTATTTGGCCCGCAATCAATGACGTTGGTTGCGTGGCCGATAGTTGTTTTAGTCAATCAGATATTTCTCGAATGCTGCCATGTTCTTGGCATCTGCCGCCGCCGGGTCATCGTAGTAACGACCGTCCGTGATTTCCTGGCCCAGCATGCCGTCGAAACCATGGGCGTTGAGTGTGGCGACAAAGGCGTCCATATCGTGCTTGCCATCGCCCCATACCAGATGGCCATACGGGTCACCGTCGATAAAGTGCATCTCGTGAATTGCCCCATCACCAAAGGCGGCAAACCAGTCCTCGAGCGTCTCGCCTGCAACGCCCATCGCGGTTGTATCAACCATGGGCTGTAAGTACGGGCTCGCGACCTCGTCAATCATGCGCTTCGCATCGGAAACCGTCGTCACAAGGTTGCTCTCCTCGGGACGCAGGCTTTCCATCGTAAGCACCAGACCGTGCTCGCCGGCATACTCCGCCAGAATGGACAAGTGCTCGCGGCTACGCTTCCAGGCTTCCCCGCGGTCCTCGTCCCAGTCGCCCCAGCCCGAGTTGACGGACATACGGTCGCACCCAAGTACCTCGGCAAGCTCAATGCCGTGCTTAAAGTACGCCAGGCTGCGCTGTTCATGCAGCGGTTTGCGTGCGCAGTACTGCCAAGGATAGACAACATTCTCGGGGCACAGAGTACGATACCTAAGCCCACGGTCTGAAGCCTTTTTCGCCAGGACCTCAGCCTCAAAGTAGCCCGTGTGGTCGAGCGTCACATGCGGCTCCGCACACCACAGCTCAATGGACTCAAAGCCCAAACGCTGCTGCACATCAAGGAAGTAATCGAGCGACCACATGATGTAGTGGATATTCATGCCCGCAATCTGTTCGCGGTGCAGCGTCGGTTTGGATTCAGACATCTTATGCCTCCTTATTTCGATCGAACACGATTTGTCCGTCCGACATCGTCATGTCAACCGCAAGATCACGTGCGTCGCGATAATCGAGGTCGAACACATCCCGATCGAGCACGCAGATATCGGCAAGCTTGCCAACCTCGAGCGTACCCAGCTCGTCTTCGCGCATCAGGTCGTACGCGCCCCCGGCAGTCCAAGCGCACAAGAGCTCGACAAGCGTCAGCGTGTTGACCTCATTCACGGGCAGTCCGTCGGCGAAGAATCCGCCGCACGCGCTGTAGATTGACTCGCCCAGGCTCGGAATCAGCAGCGGTAAATCAGTGCCACAGCACACTGTGCATCCGGAATCTTCCATGCCGCGGCGATTCCAGCTGTGCAAAAGTCGCGTCTCGCCAATTTGTCGACGCATCATCGACAGGCAATCCTCGCGCCGGTCCAGCGTCAAAATCTGCGGATAGACCTCGCAAATTCCACCCAACTTGCCAAACTCGACAAGATCGGTCGGGTCAGAGTTCTCGAGATCGGTAATCGCATGGCGGCGAAGCATCCGTCCACGCTCGTCTCGAGGCAGCGAGGCATAGAGCGCCACGGTGCGACGAACGGCGCCATCGCCCTGGCAATGCAAGGAATATCGGAAGCCGTCAGCATCAATTGCACGTAGCTCGCTCTCAATCAGATCCCACTCTGGCTCCTCGACGACCGTCTTGCCGGCAGCGCCCGCATCGGCCGTGTCCTCATAGGGGTCTATCATCTCGGCAAGCCCCGCCCATACGCCGCGATCGGTCATACGGTTGAAGCCAGAAAAACGAACGAACGATCCCCGGAAGCGCTCTCGTGCCTCGCGGGCATATGACAGATTTGCACCGGCACCTACCGGCTGCGACATCATAGAGACGCGAACCGTCAGCTCACCAGATTCCTCACGGCGAGCCATTTCGTCGGCAAAGCCGTAGTAGTCATCAAACGCCATCTCCTTGATGGCGGTAACGCCGCGCTCGTTAAGCATGCTCATGTAGTCCGAATACCCGGCACGCACCTCGGGCAGCGCGAGGAAATCGCTCATCATGCGCCAGATCTTCTCGGCATAGCACGCCTGGGGCGTAAAGCCGTATCGCGCACTGGCGGCAGCATTGAGAACGCAGGTCTCCGCACCCGGTGTAAAGCAGACGACAGGGATATCGCCAAAACAATCGTCAAACACAGCTGCCGTATTTGCGTTCTCGGCATCCGATGCCAACGTTTCGGGCAGGTTGTGGCCAAAAGCCGCCGCGCAATCCGGATGATCTTCTTTCCATGCACGCAAGAGCGACACGGCCTCTTTGGCATCAGCGACGCCGGACAGATCAGACCCCAACGTCCGCAGCGCCCAACCTGTATAGAAGGTATGCACATCGATCAGGCCAGGCATGACAGTGCGGTCGCCCAGGTCAACTACCTCGTCCGCCTGGGTCAACTACGAAGCTACCTCACACTTGGTGCCAACAGCCTCAATTCGATTGCCACGGACCGCTACGAAACCTTCAAACGGCAGGTCCCCCGTACCGGTAAAGACGCTCTTAGACGTCAGGACCGTCAAACGATCAGACATCACAGCCACCTACACCGGAAGCATGCCAGAGCTTGCCGGTCCGCTCAGGCCACAGACGCCCAAGAAACTGACGACCTTCCAAATGGACTTCCACCATTGGCCAAACGAAATCCTAGCCACGGCAAGGCCAGCGACCGTCATGCCCGCCACGGGGCTGATGGTGTTGATGGTCTGGTTGGCAAACTGGAGCGCGGTGACGGCCGCCTCGGGATTGAGGCCCATGAGCTCGGTCAGGGAGCCCATAACGGGCATGGTGAGCGCCGCCAGGCCAGAACTCGAGGGAACCAGCAAAGAGAGCAGGCCAAGGACGATATACATAAACGTGGTGTAGACGGCGGCTGGTGCACCGGCGAGCGCAGTAGCGAGCGCCTGGAGGATGGTGTCGATGATCATGCCACCCTCGGCGATGACCAGAATACCGCGAGCGATACCGATAACGATGGCAGCGTACGCAAAGTCGGCGAGACCCTTAACGAACTCCTCAGCGATCGTCTGCTGGTCAAGACCGCCCAGGATACCGGCAAGCAAGCCCATGCCAAGGAACATGTCGGAAATCTCATTTATGTACCAGCCCTGGGTAACAAGATCCCAGACGATAATGCCCATACCGCAGGCAAAATCGATAAGCACGAGCTTCTGACGGATAGTGAACTCTTCCTCGATGGAGGCATCGGTCACGGAAAACTCAATACGCTTGAGCTTATCGTCCTCGTACGTAATGGACGACTCGGGGTTTTTCTTGACGCGCATGGCGTAGCGCATGGCCCATGCGATACCGACGGCAGTGAAGATGACCCAAGAAACGGCGCGCAGCCACAGTTGCGGATTGCCTTCGATGCCAATGATGCCTTGGGCGATCAAAACATTAAACGGGTCGATGGTCGAAGCACAATATCCCAGGTTGGGACCAAGGAAGCAGATGATGAATGCCGTCATCGAGTCATAGCCGATACCCATCATGATGGGAATGAAGATGGCATAGAACGGCAGGGCTTCCTCAGACATACCAAACGTAGTGCCGCAAATGGACAGCAACGTCATCGTGATGGGAATGATGAGGATGTCCTTGTTCTTGAGCTTTTTAACCACACGGCTCATGCCGGCATTCAAAGCGTTGGTCTTGGTGATGATTGCGAACGATCCGCCAATCAATAAGACGAACGCAACGACGTCGGCAGCCTCCTGGATACCCTTGGTGGGCGCTTGCAGGACCGCGAAGATATCCTGGCCCAGATTGATGGTCTCGCCGGTCTCGGAATCGGTGTAGTTCTTATCGACCTGTTCATAGGTTCCAGCAACGGCGACTTCACGCTCGCCCGCCGCTGTCGAAATCGTCTTGCGCTGATACTGACCAGAGGGAACGATCCAAGTCAGGACCGCAAAGACAACGATCAGCAAGAACATGATCGTATAGACATGCGGTAATTTGAACTTAAAACGTCTGTTTGTCTTCTTCGCCTTCGTATCTGACATAGATACCTCCAAAGAACTCGAGACTGCATCGCATCTCGCTTCAACGTTTGCACAATGCAAACGTTCTATGACGTCCCATAGATTACCAGCAGCTTTTTCCTTCATCAAGATAATTTCAAACTGATTGCCGCAACGCGGTTGAACGGTTGCGTTCGCGCCGTGAACGGTATGGAAGCGCCCGGTGAGATGATCCACCGGGCGCTTCCAGTCGCAATGTCCTAGATGTCAAAAACGTAGCGAGACCCAACGATCCGCTGACGACCGATGATAAACGGCCGCCGCTGCTCATCGAAAAAGAAGGCTTCCATATAAAACAAGGGTTCGCCAACGGGAACCGCCAACAGTCGAGCGACCTCGGGCGACGCGCACGCGATCTCGAGCGTGCACGGGTCGGTAAACGCGGGCGTGCGGCCCGTCCGGTTGCGCACGAACTCAAAAATGGATTGGTTAGATAGAGGTGCCGTTGATAGATAGGCGTTGTCCTCGTAAACATATATGTTGTTCTCGAGCATGACAGGGACGCCATCGGCAGTGCGCACGCGCTCAACGCAAATCAAGTCAGTTCCAACGGGAACACCAAAGAACTGCGCTTCGGTGGAATCCGCCGGCAGTATCTTTCTCGAAATGACGCACGCCCCCGGCTCCATTCCGTTAACGCGGCATGCGTCCGAAAAACTCTGGACGTCATCCTTCTGGCGAATCTTGCGCGTTAGCTTGGGGGCATTGACAAACGTGCCTTTCCCCTGCCGCTTCGTTAGATAGCCCTGCTGGACGAGCTCCTCAATAGCGCGTCGCACGGTAACGCGGCCAACTTTATAGCTCTCAGCCAATTCGAATTCGTTGGGTATCCGCGCGCCTGACTTGTAGGCGCCGGAGTTGATTTCGTTTTTGATGATATCAATAACCTGTTGGTACAGCGGTATCGCTGCTTTACCGTCAGTTAGCCCTTCAGTCGGTGGCATATACCCTCTCCAAGCACAATTAAGTCTAAAACGGGCTTAAGGGCATTCAACAAGTCCTTAAGCCCGCATTAGCATAAAGTATGCTTGCTGCCGCACCAAAATGTCGGGTATTTACTCATCTGACCCGAAAAACGCGCAACTACCGCGCTCCTAAGAAAGCGTGAGCAGCTCCGGCAGCTGGTCGATAATCTTGTCCGCGGCATCCTGGCTAAAGCCAAAGCGCTCCTCGCGCTTGGCAATGACTGTCAGGCCGGCTCGCTTGCCAGCGGTGATGCCAGGCACCGAATCCTCAACGCAGCAGCAGCGATTCGCGGGCAGCCCCAGCAGGTCCAGCGCATGCAGGTAGATGTCGGGCTCGGGCTTGCTCTCCTTAAACTGCTCGCCGCTCACCACATACTCAAAGGCATCCGACAGCCCGCATGCGTTGAGCACTTCTTCGATGCTATCCATGGGAGACGAGCTGGCAAGCGCCACGCGAACGCCGCGGCGCGGCAGCTCTCGAATCGTATCCACGGCGCCTGGGTTAATCAAAGCCTGATAGTCGCGCGGACGCTTATGGGCCCATTCGTCCCAACGGGCCAACGCTTCCTCCCCAGTGAAATGCCCCTTACCGGCGCGCTCAAACCAATCGACCAGCATATGCAGGAAGAACTGATGCGAGGTACCGACCTGCCCATTCAACTCCTCTTGAGTCAGATTAAGCCCAAGCTCCTTGGCAAACGCGGCAGTCTCGCCCAGGTAGTAATACTCGGTATCGACAATGACACCGTCCATGTCAAAGATAACGGCGTCGAACGGAAATGCGGACACGGCACCCTCCCTAACAAAAGGACGCCCGCGAGCAGGCGCCCGAACCATGCATTAATCGGCGATTCTAGCCCAGCAGCTTATCCAGCGCCACCGCAATACCGTCTTCGTTGTTATTGGCGGTCACCATCTGGGCTACCGCCTTAACCTCATCGACGGCGTTACCCATGGCAACACCGGTACCCGCCCACTCAATCATGGACTTGTCGTTCTGGCCGTCGCCAAACGATACGACCTCGCTGGCATCGATGCCGAGCTTGGGCAGGGCACCCTCGAGCGCACGAGCCTTGTCGATACCGGGCGCCGTGTACTCAAAGTACCAGTCGGCCGTAAACATGCCCGAAAGCGTCTGCTTAAAGGGCGCATACATCTCCTCGTAATGCGCCTGCAGGTATGCCGGGTCGCCTGCCGTCAGCAGCTTGTCTACGGGATAAGTGTCCACGACCTCATGCAAGCTCTCGACCTCGCGGATCTTAAGGTCGCAGGCATCGCGCTCGTATTTGACAATGTTTTTCTGCGAGCCATCCGGCAGCGTAATCATGCAGTGGTACGAGTCCTCGACATGCAAGTCGCGACCGAGCGAGATCATGGGGATCACATCATAGTTTTGCAGATGATCAATCAGACGGTGCAGCTCGTCAGCCGGCATGGCCTGGTCAAAAAGAACCTCATCGGTCTGAGCGTCGACCACATGCGCGCCATTGAAAGCGACTAGCAGACCGTCATGGTTTTGAAGGTCGAGCTCCTGCGCCAGAGCATGTAGTCCCCATGCGGGACGGCCCGAAGCCAAAATGAGCTTAATGCCCGACTCCTGCGCCGCGAGCAGCTTTTCGCGCGTGCGCGGGCTGATGACCTTTTGGTCGTTGGTGAGCGTACCGTCGATATCCATCGCGATGGCTTTGATTGCCATATATGCCTCCCTGTCATTGAACAACCTTGTCTGAGCCATCATACAGAACCCCCATCGCGACTCCGTTTACAACGGGCAAAAAGTCATATTGTCTCGAACATGAACGGCGCGTAGTCGTGAAGCTTTATCGCGCAGGTCAAATACGTCTGCTAGCGACGCTCATCCGTCGGTGCGCCGTCGACGATCGCGATGCCCGCCGAGGCACCCAACGCGCTGGCGCCGGCCTCGATGAATGCGCAAGCCTCTTCGTAATTATGGATACCGCCCGCCGCCTTGATTGCCACGGCATCGCCGAGCACCTCGTGCATCAGCCGCACGTCCTCGAGCTTAGCACCGCCAAAGCTTCTGCCAGTCGATGTCTTAAGGAATCCCGGCTTAGCCTCCAGCGCGATCTCGCATACACGGCGCTTGGCGGCGTCGTCGCCGTCCAGTTTGCACATCTCGACGATCACCTTGTCAGTGATGCCATGCGCGCGACAAAAATCAGCAATGGTAGTCATCTCGCGCTCGATGGCATCAAAATCGCGGTTCTCGACCGACTCCTGATTCAAAACGTAGTCAATCTCGGTAAAGCCACACGCAGCGTATTCCTCAAACCTCGCAAGCTTCTCCTCAAGCGTCATAGTGCCCTGGGGAAAGTCGATAGCGCCGGCAAGGATGATGTCAGAGCCCTCGAGCATGGCGCGGCCCGTCTCGTACTCCTGCAGGTTCGCAAATACGCAGCGAAAGTTGTACTTTAACGCCTTCTCGACATACTGCTCAAACGTGTCCTCGGGGGCATCGATATAGTCGATGTATTTATTGATGGGTTTGGCAAGCGTCATGCTGGGCCTCCTTGTTCAGGGCTGACAACCGATTCGTGGTTTCACGCGAAAAACCACGTTCAATGTACGCCCGACATGCAAGGACAGCGTCCGCATTCCGACAAGTGGTATGAAATTAGCTGTAAACGTATATTTACAGACAGCGAATGGCGCCGCACGCGGATGCCGACAGCAAGACATCCCCCTTAATACACCCTCATGCCCATTTAAATAGCAAGGGGCCCGTATCTGTTGGGATACGGGCCTCTTTCGGCCATGACCCATCTCAGCAACAAAGGCTACTTGCGGTGAGCGCGGTAGAACTCGATCGCACCATTTTATCCGAGCCGGGGCACGTTCGCATAGCGTGGCGCGTGACGGTTGCAAAACCACCTCATTTGAAACAAACGCTAAAAAGTACTTGCAAAGACGCGTTCCGACATATAAGTTGATAAAAGACCGCCGTTGCGGTTTTAAGTAGATCGAGCATATGAAGTTTGAGTTTTAGCGTGTAAGAGAAGGAAGATCGGCAAAGTACAACCCCAAACGCAATGACAACTTAATGAGGTAACTGCCACATGTGAGGCACCCAGGGCATTGCTGTCTCGATTTTGAGCACGATGCCTTCCGCCTTGCATGGGCCGTTCCATCCCGCCCCTGCAGCAACTGCCTCACGGGCTCATTGAAAACCGCATAGCACCCCAACGTCAGCACATCACCCACGGCAAGCACATCACTCACGACAACCAACACATCAACAAACAGCACGAACATCAACCGATTGGAGAAGCTATGACAAGCCACCACGCTGAAGACGGCGATAAGAAAAGCATTCTGGATGCCCGCATTGAGCGAGCATATGCAAACGAATATGACGCCGCCTTTGCCGCCGCGACCATCAAGAACTACGCGTCGCTACCGCTCGCGACGATCTTGGCCGACCACCCTCAACTGCTGAAGCGCTGCACAAAGATCATGGGCGACCCCGACATTCGCAAGCTGACAGACCCCTATGCCCCAAAACGCGGCAACGATTCGTACGTTCTTACCGTAGGCTGCCTAGCCCATATGCTTACGGCGCTCGACACGAAACTCAAGCTCGAATGGGAACCCGACGAGCGTCATGAACTCGAAAGCAAGCGGAACACCCTGCGCACCGCACTGTTCCTTCCGTTGGACGGCCTCAAGCGCTGCAACGTCGAGCTCAATACACAGGCGCGGCAAAAGCCCGGGACCACAGGGCGGAAAACTCCAAGACCCCATGCGGCCATCGTCGACCGCAACCGATATAACCGCATGACCGCGCATTTTTCTGCCGAGGGAGCAGCCATAAGGACGCTGATCGACCTGCTGTGCCTCCTGAGCATCAACGAGCTATTTGAGGGCTATCTCGCCCTTGTTCCCGCGACGGCGCCCAAGTCGGAAGCAAAGATCATCGAGACCTGCAGACGCCAGTTTGAGCGCCATCGCAATGGCAGCGAGATGAACGCCAGCATCGCGCAGTACTACGCGGCTCATTACAAAAATGACGGATGTGCCCCTGTCGAGCATCAGCTGCGGCTCGCCTACACCACGCCCGACGCAACGCTCCATCGCTTTGGAGCCCTTGGCGCTTGCGAGCCGCACGAACAGGCAGCCTGCCCCACAACCGAGCTCGATCTCAGGCTCGGACGAACCCTGTAGCCCGCCAGCCCCTCCGCGGGCAACAATCCTATTCCACAACACAACCAACAGAAAGGAGTCCTCATGGACACCAATCATTCCCCCATCATCAGCCCCCTCACCATGCGTGAATCCGCCCGAGGTATCACGCGCACCAGCATTTACGATGAGATGCTCGCCCGTCGCGAGCTCTCCGTCATGGGAAACATCGAAACCCCGATGGCCCACGACCTATGCCAGCAGCTCCGCCTGCTCGCTGCCCCCGCCCCCCGCCGCCCCATCACCTAATTTGTCGCCCGCGCCGGCGGAC
>URTW01000009.1 GCA_900550815.1 uncultured Collinsella sp. | reverse complement strand
TGGCGCAGGGGCGCGACGAGCGCGTGCGCAAGAACATGGCCGCGGCCTCTGCCTTTCACTGGGCTCACTAATTCCTTGGGCGGTTGGGGCGAGTCACGCTCCCTTGGCCGCCAGCTCGGCCGTTCGCTGAACAGTTGATTGGTTTGACGTATGACGACTTCTTATAAAACGATGGTGGTAAAGATCGGCTCGTCCACGGTGGTGGGCGCCGACGGCAAGGTCAACCGCGCCTTTATCGGCGGGCTTGCCGATCAGGCCGCAGCGCTGCGCAAGCTCGGCTGGCGTCTGGTCGTGGTGAGCTCGGGCGCTATCGCCTGTGGCTATCCCGTGCTGGGCTTCGACCGTAAGCCGGTCGGCGACCTGCCGAGCCTGCAGGCCTGCGCTTCGGCCGGCCAGTGCATCATCTCGTCGGCCTACGACGAGGAGTTTCATGCGCGCGACCTGCTCACCTCGCTCGTGCTGCTCACGCGTCACGACACGGCGCGCCGTACGTCCTACCTGCACGCGCGCGACGCCCTGCTGCGCCTGGTGGAGCTTGGCGTGGTGCCGGTCGTCAACGAGAACGATACCGTTACTGGCGATGAGACCAAGTTTGGCGACAACGACACGCTGGCGGCGCTCGTGAGCTGCCTGGTTTCTGCCGATCTGTGCGTGACGCTTTCGGACATCGACGGCCTCTACACCGCCAATCCGCATGAGGATCCGACGGCCGAGTTTGTCCCGGTCGTGCATAAGATCGATGCCAAGATCATTGCCTCGGCGGGTGATTCTTCCACATCGGTGGGCACGGGCGGCATGATCACCAAGATTCGCGCGAGCCGCATCCTGATGACGGCGGGCATTCAGAGCGTGATTTGCTCGGGCGAGGAGCCCGATGCCCTCGTGCGTCTCGCCCGCGGCGAGAGCGTGGGAACCCTGTTCGATCCGCCGGCGGAGCGCCTGGACATCGCACCCCGCAAACTGTGGATCGCGCTGGGCGACAAGGCCCACGGCTCGGTGACGGTTGATGACGGTGCTGCGAAGGCGCTGGTCAGCCGTGGCTCTTCCCTGCTTGCGGTGGGTATTCGCGAGGTCGATGGCCAGTTTGCCGAGGGCGATGTGCTCGATGTGTGCGATCCGAGCGGTATGGTCGTCGCCCGCGGTATCGCCGAGGCCGATTCGGACGTGCTGGAGCTTGCAGCCGGCCGCCGCCAGGACCAGATCGCCAGCAACCGCCTGCTCGCTAACCTGGCCGAGAAGCCGGCGATACACAGGGATAACTTGATCGTATTTGCATAAAGAAAGACAGCGCTGCGGAGCGTTTCCTGCAGCGCTGTCTTTCTCGTGCCGGCACTTGGGGACGTTCCTTATGTGCCGGCACTTTGGGACACTCCTTAGCTAGATGATCCGGCGCAGGTCTCCGCGGTTGAGCGCTTCGTCGAAGAGGTGCTTGAACACCACGCTGCCGTGCAGGCCGTCGTGCTCGAACTCGTTGGTCACCCAGGCATGCGAGTTGCCCACGCGGCTGAGCGTATCGAGCTGCATGCCCGAATCGACGTACATATCGTCGAAATACACCGCGGCCTGGAGTGGCACCTCGTTGCAGGCTAGGCGCTGCGGGTCGTAGATCTTGTCCCAGCTGGTGTCTTCCATCAGCAGGTCCATGGCGGGCTTAAACGGCATAAGCTCGGGCATCTGCTCAAACATCCACGGGAACATGGCCTCGCCGGTAAACATGAGCGGGCGCGCGAGTGTGTCGAACTCGGCACAATGGGCCTTCTCCTCTGCTGCGGCCCAGCGAATGGGCATGGTGTCGCCGTCGGCGTAGATAAACTCCTGCAGCGTCCAGTACAGCGGGTTTGTACGCGTGTTGGTGCGCTCGAAGGCGCGCATCAAAAAGCTGTCGGATACCGAGGAGCCGCAGCTAAGCGTACCGTCGCCAGTAACAAACGCGTGATCGATAATCCAATGCATGCGCTCAAAGCTCGGCTTCATACCAAAGTCGCTGCCCATGAGCTGTAGGCGCTCGACCGTCATCGGCGAGCCGTCGGGCAGCACGGGCTTCTGAGCCTCGAGCGCATCGGCCAGGGCTGCCACGCGGTCGACGTCAGCGGGGTAGCGGTCGTAATACTGCTGCGTCTTGGCGGCCATGCGCGGGAAGGTGTGCGCGTAGACCTCGCTTGCGCTCGCCGGCACGTGGGGGATGCCGCCGCAGGTAAAGCTCGCCGCCACGCCCTCGGGGAAGAGCGACAGGTAGCTCAGCGTCAAAAACCCGCCGTAGCTTTGGCCGAGCGTGACCCACGGCTTGCCGCCAAAGCCCACTAGGCGCAGGTACTCAAAATCGCGCACGATGGAGCTGGCGAGGTGGCGCTTGAGGAAATCCGCCTGCGAGCGTGCTGTATCGGCGCCGGCGGCCGTTGCGCGATCACCCAGTGCCTTGATCGTGCGTCCGTCCACGCAGCTACTGCGTCCGGTGCCGCGCTGGTCGGGAAGGACCACGCGGAAGTGCTTGACGGCCTCCTCGATCCAGCCGTCGCTTGTGGGCGACAGCGGACGTGGGCTCTCGCCGCCGGGGCCGCCCTGCAAAAACAGGAGCAGCGGCAGATCGTCGTTGATGCGGTCGGGCGCGCAAACCACGCGGTAGAAGAGCTTGATGCTCTCGGGCGCGCCGGCGATGGGTGCCGGCATAGCGCCGCGGCGCATGGTACTGCCGACGGCCAGGAGCATCGGCTCCAGGCCGCGCCAGTCAAGGGGGACGTCGATGCTGTGGTCCTCGACGTAAAGGCCGGGGACGTGGTACGAAGTGATGAGGGCCATGTGAGTCTTCCGTTCGTTGCGGTGTTTCGGGTTGACCAATTCTACCGCCGCGGGCGAGGCCATGCGCAAATCGGCTACCATTGTTGCAAACTTCTAGGAGAAAGGGCCGCCCATGTCGGTCGATATAGCCACGTACGTCCACGATCTTGCCGTTGCCGCCAAGGCAGCGTCGGCCTCGCTTGCCACGGCGAGCGATGAGCAGCGTCAGGAGGCCGTGCGCGCCATGGCCGCGGCGCTGCACGATGGCGTCGATTCCATCGTTGCCGCCAACGAGCTCGATATGTCCGCCGCGCGCGATGCGGGCACTTCGGCCGGTCTGCTCGACCGTCTGCTGCTGACGCCTGAGCGCGTCGAGGGCATGGCCGCCGGCCTGGAAAAGCTCGCCGAGCTGCCCGACCCCGTGGGCCGCGTGCTCGACCACCGCGTGCTTGCAAGCGGCGTGGACCTGACCCGCGTGAGTGTGCCGTTGGGCCTGGTCGCCATGGTCTACGAGGCGCGCCCCAACGTGACGGCCGACGCCGCAGGCATCTGCATCCGTACCGGCAACGCCTGCATTCTACGCGGCGGCTCGCTGGCCTATCACTCGTGTGCCATGATCGCCGAGCTGCTGGCCGATGCGCTCGAGGCCAAGGGCTTCCCGCGCGAGGCCGTGTCGATGATCGAGTCCACCGACCGCGAGGCCACCGGCGAGCTCATGAAGCTCCGCGGTATTGTCGACGTACTCATTCCGCGCGGAGGTGCAGGCCTGATCCAGCGCTGCGTGCGCGAGTCGCTTGTGCCGGTGATCGAGACGGGCACGGGCAACTGCCACATCTACGTGCATGAATCCGCCGACTTTGATAAGGCGCTCAACATTATCGTTAATGCCAAGACCCAGCGCGTAGGCGTGTGCAATGCCGCCGAGTCGCTGCTGGTCGACCGTGCTGTGGCCGATGCGTTTTTGCCCGCGGTCGTGACCGTGCTGCATGACCACGGCGTGCTCATTCACGGCGACGAGGCAACCTGCGCCGCATGCGCCGATGCCGGGCTTGCCGAGGGTGATGACTACGTTGCCGCGACTGAGGAGGACTGGGGTCGCGAGTATCTGGCGCTCGAGATGAGCGTGAAGGTCGTGGCGAGCGAGGACGAGGCCATCGCACACATCAACCGCTACGGCACGATGCACTCCGAGGCCATCGTTGCCGAGGACACGGATGCTTGCGAGCGCTTCCTGGATGCGGGCGATGCCTCGGCCGTATATGCCAACGCCAGCACGCGCTTTACCGACGGCGGCGAGTTTGGCCTGGGCGCCGAGATCGGCATCTCGACCCAAAAACTCCACGCCCGTGGCCCCTTTGCCGCCGAGGCCCTCACCACCTACAAATACAAGCTCCGCGGCACCGGCCAGGTCCGCCCCTAAACCCCTCGTAAACGAAAACTACCACAAAGGTGCCTGTCCCCTTCGTGGTGGTTTTAGGTGCGTGGGCGGTTGGGCCTGGAAGGTATCGCGGTCGGGGGCGAAGGACTGCATGGCCGCGATGGTGCGGTCAAAGAGCTCGGGGAGCTCCCAGCCCAACATCTCGGCGCCCTGCGAAATCACGTCGCGCGAGCAGCCGGCGGCAAAGCGCTTGTCCTTGAACTTTTTCTTGAGCGACTTGGTCGTAAAGTCCATAACGCTCTTGCTCGGGCGCATGATGACTGCAGCGCCGATCAGGCCGGTGAGCTCATCGCAGGCAAACAGGGTCTTTTCCATCTGCAGCTCGGGCTTGGGCAGCGAGGTGTTGAAGTCGGACGTGTGCGTCTGGATGGCGCGAATGAGCTCGGGAGACGCACCTTCGCCCTCAAGAATCTCGGCAGCATAGATGGTGTGGTTCATGGGGTCGTCCTCATGCTCCTCCCAATCCAGGTCGTGCAGCAGACCGACGATGCCCCAAAACTCCTCGTTCTCGGGGTCGAACTCGCGCGCAAAGTAGCGCATAGTGCCCTCGACCGTCTCGCCATGGGTGATATGGAACGGGTCCTTGTTGTGCTCATTGAGCAGTTCGAACGCGCGGTCGCGGGTGATTCCGGCGGTAAGCGGCTCTGCCATAAGAGACTCCTTGTGCTCGTGGGTATCGATAAGAATGAATACTACTAGAACAAGAAACCCACCACAAAGGTGCCTGTTCCCTTTGTGGTGGTTTTTGGCGCGGATGGGTTAGGTGAGGGCGGCTTGGGCTAGGCGGGCTTCGGCGGCCTCCTCGGTGACACCAAGGGCCACGGCGAACTCCTCGATGGAGCGGCGCTTGGCCTCCTTGAGTACGCGCATGTAGTAGGAGCTGGGTTTTTTATCAGCTTCCTCGGCCTGGCGAATGCGGTGCATCATGGTCTTTGCCACGCGGACCGTCTCGGGCGCACCCAGCTTGAGCTGCTGCTTAAAGTGTGTCTCCTCAAGCGAGCTGTTGCGCTCGGTAAAGGTGTCGCACTCCAGCTCGTCATAGTGGCTCAGCAGGTGCTCGGCATCTTGCTGAGAGATGGCGGCGTGCAGACGGTCGGCCTGCGCCACGGGGTACATGAGGATCGTCTGCGCATGTCCCTGCTTGGTCTCGAGCAGCAGCATGGGCTGCGGTGTGTCGTCCCTAAAACCGACGATGGTGCAGACTCCCTGGCCCGGATGAATGACGTGTTGACCGATTGAGAACATGCTACCTCCAACTTATACGAATTTACGTATGTCTAGAATAACACGCTGACGTGCGCAA
This sequence comes from uncultured Collinsella sp., assembly GCA_900550815.1. Classification (GTDB taxonomy): domain Bacteria; phylum Actinomycetota; class Coriobacteriia; order Coriobacteriales; family Coriobacteriaceae; genus Collinsella. The sequence goes on along the minus strand of URTW01000009.1, from coordinate 15,278 downwards.
ACCCGTACTTTATGCAGGAAAAGCACACAACTCTGATAGGTAAGAGTATTCGATAACAGACGCAGCTCATTCACACCTTTATGCATTTTCAACGCCTGCATAATCTGCAGGCAGACCGGCATCTTTGAGCGACTCCATACAAGCTGTAGTCATTTTTGTGCACATGCAATATCTATTAGCTTTACCCTGCGACAGTGCCCGTCGCTTGTGATAGAGTGCTACAAACTCTGGCTTTTGCCCTACGAGTGACCAAGAGCTCGGGGGCTTTAACACAAGGAGGATCTATGCCCGAGAAGATTGAAGAGCTGGTACGCGCTGCGCTTGCTGCGGCCCAGGAGGCCGGCGACCTTTCCGCATTTGAACTTGACGATTGCGCTATCGAGCGACCGGCTGACACTTCTCATGGCGAGTGGACCTCTACCATGGCCCTGAAGTCCGCCAAGCTGGCCCACTGCGCCCCGCGCAAGATCGCCGAGGCCATCGTTGCCCATATGCCCGAGGACCCCGCGATCGAGAAGGGCGAGATCGCAGGCCCCGGCTTCATCAACTTCTACCTCTCCGTTGCCGTCAAGAATGCCATCTTTGGCGAGGCTCGCGAGAAGGGTATGGACTTCGCTAAGTCCAACGTCGGTGGTGGCCTGAAGACCCAGGTCGAGTTCGTTTCCGCCAACCCCGTCGGCCCCATGCACATCGGCCACGGCCGCTGGGCCGCGCTGGGCGACTCGCTCTGCCGCGTTATGGATCACGCCGGTTACGACATCCAGCGTGAGTTCTACATCAACGACCACGGCTCTCAGATGAACACCTTCGGCAACTCCATCAGCACGCGCTATATGCAGCTTGCCGACATCATCGCCAAGCAGGGCGTGGATATCGACGAGGCTCACAAGCTGCTGATCGCCGACCGCGACGCCTTTGTTGCCGACGAGAACGACGAGCATCCCGAGACCCATCCGTATCAGGACAACTTTGCCGAGACCCTGGGCAAGGACTCCTACGGCGGCGACTACATCATCGACGAGGCCGCCGAGTTCTGGCGCACCGACGGCGATAAGTGGGTCAACGCCGATCCGCAGGAGCGCATGGAGAGCTTCCGCGAGCGCGGCTATGTAAAGATGGTCGACAACATGCGCGACCTTTGCCATGCCGTTAACTGCGACTTCGATCGTTGGTTCTCCGAGCGCTCGCTGTATGTGAAGGACACCGAGGGCGAGACCGCCGGCACCTCCGCCGTCGACCGCGCTTTTGAGAAGCTCGACAAGATGGGCTATCTCTACACCAAGAACGGCGCCCTGTGGTTCCGCTCCACCGACCTGGGCGATGACAAGGACCGCGTTCTGATCAAGTCCGACGGCGAGTACACCTACTTCGCCTCCGACGTTGCCTATCACTGGGATAAGTTCCAGCGCGTCGACCACGTCATCGACATCTGGGGCGCCGACCACCACGGCTACATCGAGCGCGTCCGCTGCGTCTGCGATGCCTTGGGTTACCCCGGCAAGTTTGAGGTTCTGCTGGGCCAGCTCGTCAACCTGCTGCGCAACGGCGAGCCCGTCCGTAAGTCCAAGCGAAAGGGCACCATGGTGACCCTGCAGGAGCTCGTCGACGAGGTCGGCTCCGATGCCGCTCGCTACACGCTCATCTCCAAGAGCTCCAACCAGATGGTCGACTTCGATATCGAGGCCGTCAAGAAGCGCGACAACTCCAACCCGGTGTACTACGTGCAGTACGCTCACGCCCGCGTGTGCTCCATCCTGCGCCGTGCCGCCGACGTTACGCCCGAGCAGGCTGACGAGATGGGCATGAAGGCCGTCGCCGCCAAGGCCATCGGTGAGAACGTCGATTACTCGCTGCTGACCGACCCGACCGAGCTCGCCCTTTCGCGTAAGCTCAACGAGCTCACCGACCTCATCGCCAGCTGCGCTCGCGACCGCGCCCCGTTCCGTCTGACGCACTTTGCTGAGGAACTCGCCGGCGACTTCCACAGCTTCTACGCTGCCTGCCAGGTTCTGCCGAGCGAGGGCCGTCCCGTCGACCCCGAGCTTTCGCGTGCCCGTCTGGCCGCTTGCGACGCCGTCCGCGTGACGCTCGCTCTGGTGCTCACCCTTGTTGGCGTTTCCGCGCCCGAGCAGATGTAATCTGCGAGTCATTTGACCGTGTAGGTTCGGCTTTGCTGAGCCCTATAAGCCCGATCTCCATGCGGAGGTCGGGCTTTTTTTGCAAACGCTGACGTATTGACGAATTTGGAACTGCTGGAAATACGAAACTATGCCGGTTTACTACGATGAATTGAGATAATACAAACACGCCAGCTTTTCGCTAAAAAGTGCAAGGCATCTACCTGCGGTTTTAGTTCAACAAGTTTCGGAGTGGTCGCGGTTGAGCGATTCATCGTAGTAAACCGCCATAGTATTAGCGGAGGCTGTCAGATTTGTGGGTGTTAAACCAAAGATTGTCCCTTTTGACTAGTCGTTTAAGAACGTCCTCAATGACTAAGTTGCAGGTGGCGGCGGTTGTGTTACACTAACGCTGCGTATATGACGCAAATATCTCGATACAGATCAATGATGTCCGTCGGTATTTGACGGAGCTAGACTGTTTAGCCGCCCTGAAGGTTTATGCAGGGAGCATGTGATCACAGGGCTTGAAAAGAAAGTTGAGCAAACACTGTGTCTGATCAACAGCAAGAAAACGAAATAACGACGACGCAAGCCGCTCCCGCTGCACCGGTTGCGTCGGACCAGGTCGCGGCGCCCGCGCAAGCCTCGGCTCCTGAGACGCCTAAGGCTGCTTCGACGCCTACGCCTTCAGCGGCGGAGAAGGCCGTGCCTGCAACTGGTGAGGAGGCTGCTCCGGCAAAGCCCAAGCGTACGCGCCGCACGGTCAAGCCTGCTGCTGACGGCGAGGAGGTCACCACGCCCAAGCGCCGTACTACTCGCACGACGCGCGCCAAGCGCACCGTTGCAGCTGACTCCTCGGCGCCGATTTCCGATGAGGTCGCGCAGGCACGTGCGTTGGCGCAGATTAGCGAGGCTCAGGTGGTGCGCGCCCGCCGTCGTGCTGCCGAGCGCGAGGCCGCGGCTCTGACCGAGCTTGCAGCTCCGTCTGTGCCCGAGACGCCTGCCGCCACCGAGTCCCCTGCCGCCGACCAGCCGACCGAGAAGCCGGCACCGCGCACACGCCGTCGCACGGCTGCTAAGGCCGAGCAGGTTGCCGATCAGGTAACCCTCGAGCTCACCGAGGCTTCGGTTCGTTCCGCGGCAGGGGAGGGCGCATCGCCTGCTGAGTCCGCTGCGCCTGTCGAGGCCAGCGAAGTTCCCGTTGTCGATCCGGCTTTGCGCCCGCACCGTCGCGGTCGCAAGCCCAAGGCCTTCGTCGAGGCAGAGAAGGCCGCAGCCGCAGCTGCAGCCGCTCGGGATGCTGCGGCGACCGCCGAGTCTGCAACCGCTGCCGATGCACCCGTCCAGGATGCTACGACTTCCGAGGCCGCTCCCGCCGATGTCGAGCTCGCCGATGTCCGTCCTGGTCGCAGCCATCGTACTGCTGCTAAGCGCACGTCCAAGGCTAAGGCTGCCAAGAAGGGCGCGTCCGAGGATTCCGCCGAGACGACCGTCGATGCATCGGCTGATGCCGCCGAGTCCCAGGACGTCGAACAACCTGCGTCCGAGAAGCCCAAGCGCGGTCGTAAGAAGTCCGCTAAGGCCAAGACGTCCGAGCAGCAGGCTGATGTCGAAGCGCAGGTCGATTCCGGCGCCGAGGCCAATGACGCTGCTGCGGCCAATGCCGACGCCGCCGCAACTGATGGTGCCGCGCCCGCCGAGGCCGAAGACGGCGCTCGCCCCAACCGTCGCCAGCACAAGCGCAACGACGAGCGCAATGAGCGCAAGGACGAGCGCAACAACGACCGTCGCAACCGCCAGCGCGATCGCAAACAGCGCAACAAGGAGCGCAACGCCGCCCCCACCGAGCCCACGCTTTCGCGCGAGGAACTCGCGGCCATGAAGGTCGCCGAGCTGCGCGAGAAGGCCAAGGAGTTCGAGATCGAGACGACCGGCAAGAAGAAGGCCGAGCTCGTCGAGGAGATCTACACCACTGCCGCGAAGGCCGAGGGCTTCCGCGACATCAAGGGCATCCTGCAGATTCGTCCGGACAGCTCCGGTATCATCCATGCCCACGGTTACATGAAGTCCAACGACGACGCCTTCGTCCCCGCCTACCTCATCCGCTCCGCGCGTCTGCGCACGGGCGACGTCATCGAGGGCTCGCTTCGTCCTTCGCGCGGCGGCGACAAGCGCGCCGGCCTCGCCAAAATCACGACCGTCAACGGTCTAGACCCCGAGCAGATTCGCAACCGCCCCAAGTTCGGTGACCTCACCCCGGTCTATCCCAACGAGCCGCTGCGCATGGAGCATGGCAAGGACTCCATTACCGGTCGCGCCATCGACATCGTGTCGCCGATCGGCAAGGGTCAGCGTGGCTTGATCGTGTCCCCGCCCAAGGCCGGCAAGACCACAATCCTCAAGAAGATCTGCCAGTCTATCTCGATTAACAACCCCGAGGTGCACCTCATCTGCCTGCTCGTCGACGAGCGCCCCGAAGAGGTTACCGATATGCAGCGTTCCATCAAGGGCGAGGTTGTGGCGTCGACCTTCGATATGCCCGCCGACAACCACACTCGTGTGGCAGAGCTCGTCATCGAGCGCGCCAAGCGCATCGTGGAGCTGGGCGGCGATGTCGTGGTGGTGCTCGACTCCATCACGCGTCTTGCCCGCGCCTACAACTTGGCGGCGCCCGCCTCAGGCCGCATCCTTTCGGGCGGCGTCGATTCGGCGGCACTGTATCCGCCCAAGCGCTTCCTGGGCGCAGCCCGCAATATCGAGAACGGTGGCTCGCTCACCATCCTGGCCTCTGCCCTCATCGACACCGGTTCCAAGATGGACGAGGTCATCTTTGAGGAGTTCAAGGGCACCGGTAACATGGAGCTTAAGCTCGACCGCGACCTGGCCGATCGCCGTATCTTCCCGGCCATTGACCCCGTTGCCTCCGGTACGCGCAACGAGGATCTGCTGGTCGACGAGCAGCTGCGCCCGTTTGTCTTTGGCCTGCGTCGCCTTCTTGCCGGCATGAACAACACCGAGCGCGCAGCCGCATCGTTTATCAAGGGTCTTAAGGGCACCAACACCAACCAGGAGTTCCTGGTGCGTTCGGCCAAAAAGCACAGCGATTACGAGCAGACGTTCTAGGTTGTCATCCACACGCAGCGATAGCCATCAATGCGATAAAGGGTCGGGGCTTGCGCCTCGGCCCTTTTCCATATCGCCGCTCCGCACTTATTTTTGACCATAAGACTGGCAAGCAGCAGGTTTCCCGTTTCAATCCGACATCGTCGCTTGCAATCGACAGGGCGGTTTCGCATAATAGCTTTTAAGCTTCGCGACGGAAAACGCAGATGAAACGAACCATATACCGTTGCTTTGGGGCATAGCCCCGCTTCATCTTCTCTCGCGCAGCCAACTGAATGATGCGATTTGGGTGCTGGAAGATGGGGAGAGCTCATGGCTTCTTCTGATGCAACACAACGAGCAGTCCTTGCCAGACTTTCGTGCGGGATCGGCCTTGCCGCTCCCGTGGTTATGTATGCCGCGACGCTGCCGTTTTCGTCTGTGAACGAGACGGTCGTGGCGGGTGCGGTTCCCTTCGCCGTGGGCGCGGTGGCGGGCGTGGGCATCTATGCCGCCTCGCTGGGTATCTCCGAGTATCGTGCGCAGCGTGAAGAGCGTCTGTTCCAGCCCGATGCCATGGGCGGTGCCGCCAATCTCAATCAGCATCAAAGCGAGTTCAAGACCGCCTCGATTTCAGCTCAGCAGCAGGATGCGACTCCTTACGCTGCGGCTTCTGATTCTCAGGCTCAGGCGGAGCAGTCTACCTCGGCATGCCTTTCCGGCCTGACTGGTGCGTTCCAGCGCCGTCATGCCGATGATGGTGTCCCTACCATCGCTCGAGCCGCAGATGCTATGGACGAGGACGAGGCTTGGTCCATGATCGACAGTATGCTTGACGACGATTCGCCGGTGAGCTGCGACCCTGCACACTCGCGCGACGTCTATCAAGTCGCCATCGACGAGCTCACCAACGGCGGGCAGACCGGCTCCTTCAATCGCGACGACATCGCCGCCGCGGCACGCGCCGTGTCTGGCTCCCAGGCCGCCCCTGCGGGCAGCACGGCGGCTTTCGTGGCACTCGTCGCCAACGCGGCAGCCAATAACGCCTACAGCGCTACCTCGGCGGACGCGAACGCTTCTGCCGACAATTCGTACGTTGATGAAGCCATGGCCGCGGACGAGGAGGCCGTTGCCGCCCGCCGTGCCGCCGAAAGCTCGTTGTGGGGCGCTCCTGCCCAGCAGCAGGCGGCTGAGGCTGCGCCGTACAATGTAAACCTCGCCAGCATGCCTATCATCTCCGGTGCCGCGGATATCGATTTCGATGACCTCGATGAGCCTGCAGCCATCACCGCATCGATTGATGCCCAAGATCGCATCGACACCGGCGACCTTCCGGATGCCTCACTCGAGGTTGATGTCCCCATGGCTGATTACTCGGGCCACGAGGACATGTGGGCCGCCGCCACCGCGATTCTGGATGAGATTGACGAGCCTGCTCCTGGTGCAGCCCCCGCGCCCGTCGCTGCCCCTCAGCCTGCTGCCCCCGCCTATGTCGGCCGGCACAGCGCTGTGTTCCCCGAGGATACTGCCCGTATCTCGCGCGAGAGCATCGAGCGGGCCGAGGCTATTGCCGCCGGCATTATGGAAAACCGTCGTCACGAGCGCGTCAATCAGATCCTCGAGGAAGAGATCGAGCGCCAGCAGTCCTCTACCGCCAAGCGTACGGGCCGAGCCTATCTGAGCGTTATCGAGGGCGGTACCGCCAGCTTTGCGCCGCTCCGCGCGGAGGCATAACTTCTGCATGGTTAAGATCAATCGAAAATGGGCGGTCGTGACCTGCCTGATGGCGCTCTTGATCTGGGGCAATTCGCTGGTTCCCGGCTCGGGGTCGGGCTCGCTGAGCCTAACGGTCATGGAAGCTATCCGCGGTTTCCTGCACGGCGTGGGACTTCCATATGAATGGGTGACCAACTTTGTTGTTCGCAAGTGCGCGCATTTTACCGAGTATATGGTGCTCGGCATCTTGGCAACGCACGCCTTTGATTTTGAGGGCCGGCGCACCTTTGACGTGCTGCTGCCCACGGCGGTGTTCCTGCTGTTGATTCCCTCAATCGACGAGACGATTCAGCTCTTTGTGCCGGGACGCGCCGGCATGATCACCGATGTGATGATCGACTGCTGTGGAGCGGCAACGGGCGTTGTGCTCCGATATCTCTTACGGTCGCTGATGTGCGCCAAAAAGGCCGCCTAGGACGTATTGTTTGGTCCTAGGCGGCCTTTTTTATTTGAGGGCTTATATGAGGCGTGGTGACGTCGTTCCGTAGGTCGGATTTGCCGGTCGCGCCACGCCCTGTGGGTGCGTCTGCTACTGAAGCGCCTGTGCGCCCAGGGCCAGGCAGCCCATGATGCCCTGCTTGCCCTCGAGGCTGTTGTTGACAATGTAGGTATCGATGTCGTTGACCTCGGGCGTGACGATATAGCCGTTGAGCATCTCGGCGCACTTTTTGCGCGCGAGCGGCACGATGGGGGTGTGGTCGGCCACGCCGCCGCCGATGATGATCTTTTGCGGCGCGTAGCACAGCGTGTAGGTCATGAGCGCCTGTGCCAGATAGCCGGCGAGCAGGTCCATGGCCTCCGGGTCATCGGTCATGTCTCCGGCGCTCTTGCCATCCCAGCGCTTTTTAACGCCGGGGCCGGCGATGAGGCCCTCTAGGCAGTTGTCGTGGAAGGGGCAGGCGCTATGCTCGCCGATGGTGTCGCGCGGGTCGCGCGTGCCCAGGATGTGGCCGGCCTCGGGATGCATCATGCCGTGCACGAGCTTACCGCCCGAGAGCACGCCGGCGCCCACGCCGGTGCCGATGGTCAGGTAGACCACATCGGTAAGGCCCTTGGCGCAACCAAACGTGACCTCGCCTAGGCAGGCGACGTTGACGTCGGTATCGTAGCCGCAGGGGATATTGAGCTCGTTATGGATAGTGCCCAGCAGCTCAAAGTAGCGCCATGCCGTTTAAGGCGTCTCCAGGCTCTAGCCGGATTGGGGCGAGGCGGGGTTGACTGCGGTGGGGCCAAAGGCGCCGATGCCCAGCGCGGCGATGCCCTTGTCGGCAAACCATGCATTGACGGCCTCAACGGTCTCCTGCGGGGTCGTGGTCGCGATCTGCTCACGCTCCAGGACCGTACCGTCTGCATAGCCCGTGGCGCAGACCATCTTGGTGCCGCCGGCCTCGAGCGCTCCGATAAGCTGCTGTTCTGCCATAGTATTCCTCTCTCTGGGACGAGTTGCTCCGTGACTAAAGTATAGGGCTCTAAACCATTTAAGAAAGCGCTATAAAAAGAAGCCTCGCAACGTGGCGGGCGGTGCGGGGCTTCTTTGGTTGCTTTAGTTGCCGGGCCGTCCTTACCCGCGCGGCTTGATTTTATCACGTAGCGACTTGAGGTTCTCCAGTGCCGCGTTAAGCGTCTCGTCCCGCTTGGCAAAGTGGAAACGAATCAGATGGTTGACGGGCTCGCGGAAGAAGCTCGAGCCGGGCACGGCGCCCACGCCCACCTTAGACGCGAGGTCCTCGCAGAATTCGAGGTCGCTGTCATAGCCAAACTCAGAGATGTCCATCATGACGTAGTAGGCGCCCTGCGGCACGTTATGCTCAAGACCGATGCTATCGAGCCCCTGGCAGAACAGGTCGCGTTTGGCGGTGTAGAGGTCGAGGACCTCATCGTAATAGCTGTCATCGAAGTTGAGGGCGGTGACAACGGCTTCCTGCAGGGGAGCGGCGGCACCCACGGTGAGAAAGTCGTGGACCTTCTTGATACGCTCGGTGATCTGGGCCGGGGCGATGGTGTAGCCCAGACGCCAGCCGGTGATGGAGTACGTCTTAGACAGCGAGCTGCAGCTGATGGTTCGCTCGAACATGCCGGGCAGCGTGGCCATATAGACGTGCTCGTGGGGCGCGTAGACGATGTGCTCGTATACCTCGTCGGTAATGCAGTAGGCGTCGTACTTTTTGCAGAGGTCGGCGATAAAGGTGAGCTCCTCGCGCGTAAAGACCTTGCCGCAAGGGTTGGAAGGGTTGCACAGGACGATGGCCTTGGGGTCGTTGTCGCGGAAGGCTGCCTCGAGCGTCTCACGGTCAAAGTCGAATGTGGGCGGGTTGAGCGGCACATAGATGGGCTCGGCACCCGAGAGAATGGTGTCAGCGCCGTAGTTCTCGTAGAACGGCGAGAAGATGACGACCTTGTCTCCGGGGTTCGTAACCGTCATCATGGCGGCCATCATGGCCTCGGTGGAGCCGCAGGTGACTACGATATTCTCGTTGGTGTTTACCGACATGCCCATAAAAAGCTCCTGCTTGGCGGCAAGCGCCGCTCGCATGGCCTGGGAGCCCCAGGTGATGGAGTACTGGTGATAGAGCGGCTTGGGGGCGCGGGCGAGGGCGCGCAGGCTGTTGAGCAGCTGCGCTGGGGGATCGAAGTCAGGGAAGCCCTGCGACAGGTTGACGGCGTCATACTTGTTGGAGATGCGCGTCATACGGCGGATGACGGAATCGGTAAACGTTGCCGTACGGTTGGAGAGTTCTTTCATGCCGGTCCTTTCGAGCATTTGCAGTGGGGCAAGTTTACTCCTATGGAACCGGTAGGATTTGCTCGAAATGGTCTCGAAAAACTCTTTTCAAAATTCTTGAAAATTGGGGCTTGCATCGCGTGGCGTTCCTTGCAATAATAGTCGAGCGCGAAGCGCACAGGACACGGTGGGTGTAGCTCAGTTGGCTAGAGCGACGGGGTGTGGTCCCGTAGGTCGAGGGTTCGAGTCCCTTTACCCACCCCAGTTCTTGCTTCGTGTTGATATCGGGTCGTTAGCTCAGTTGGTAGAGCAGGGGACTCTTAATCCCAAGGTCCAGGGTTCGACCCCCTGACGGCCCACCAAAGCATGTTAAAGCGACTGGCTTAGGCTGGTCGCTTTTTTGTTAACCTCGCATGGGGTCGAACCCGAAAGGGCGCAGCCGCTTTCACAGATTGAGTCTACCCTGGGGATCGGTGAAACCGTCAGTACCCTCCTTGAGTTTCTTCTCGTCTGCCTTCACGCGACGCTCGAGCTTTTTTGTATCCTCGGCAGGCGGTAGGTTCTCGGGAACAATTCCGCGGTCGATGAGGCTGCCACGCACGCTCGTGTTGTTCTCGACGTGTTCTTGTTTGATCTGGTCCAGACCGTACAAGTCGTGTTCCTCGGCGTTGAAGGCCGTCATCGAGTTCGTGAGGTCCTTTGCTTTGATGAGGACATCGGCTAACCTGTCCGCCAATGCCGCGCTCTTGGGTACGCCGAGCTGCTGCTTCATTTCCGCCGTGCTTCTGCCGCCGAATAACGCCTCATCGCCCTTCGACTTGATGATCGCGAATCCTTTGGAGTCCACGCCGCGTTTGAACGCAATACCCGAGAGCTGTTTCTCTGAATCGGATAGCGAGTGGCGCGCCTGCAAGCGCTGAATCTCTGCGAAGCGCTGCTCTATGAGCTCCTGACGGCGTGTCTGCACGGCGAAGTACGCCTGTGCGAGTGCGATTTCGGGCTTGTTTGGGTCTCCGTTTTGGGCGATTAAATAGCATGCGTAGCGCGTCAGCTTGTAGTCTTTTACGGCTCGTTTGGCGATGCCGGCATCTACCATTTTGCTGGCCTCAGCAAAATGGGCGGCAACAGGCATTTTATTGGTGTCACACGATGCCATGGATCTCTTAACTGCAGTCTCAAAATTACGCCATTGGGTGTATCCGAGGGGTTCCATTAAATCGCGTGCGAGCCAATACTCAACGCCGTCTTCTACATGGGCGTAGCTGTCAAGTTCGACACGCCATTTCTCGATATCCCTGCTGTCCATATCTCTTCCTTTCTGTTCGTTTGTCTACGTGGACTATGTCGACTCCGTATTCAGAATGAGTATATTTGCCCGCGCGGACGCGAATGGGCCCTGTGTCGCTTTGAGCTCACGGGACCCATTAATATCGAGAAGTTATGTTCTGCTCTGGAGGGGTGCTCGGCTTAGTCCGCTCGATAGTGCGAACCTAAGCTTTCAGTTCGCTTGCGCATGGCTTTGACTATTTCCTGTGCCAGCTGAATCTGCGATTGCAGGCGGGCGAGGGCTGCGACTTCGCTGTCCTGGGCTTTCTGTGTGCTCAAGGTCGTTGCCTCCGTCTTCAAGCCCTCAAGCTCGTGTAGTGCTTCGGATAGGCCTGTTTCGGTGCGGTTGATCATGCAATAGGTACTCATCGTGTGCTTAAGGCTGCGGGTCAGGCGCTCGGCATCTGTTGTGGCAATGCCGTGCTGGGGGAGGGCGATATCCGCCTTCGGGGCTGTCTTAGGCTCTTTCTGTGCTGCAAGGGCTGCCGATGCGCCTGCGATGAGCCCGAACACGATGCCGTTGGCGCTTGACAAGCCACCAATGCGGTCGGCTCCGTGCATGCCGCCTGTCGCCTCGCCGCAAGCGTAGAGGCCCTCAACGCCCGTGTGCGCGGTCTTATCGATCTTGATGCCGCCGTTAGCGGCGTGGGCATACATCGCAACGCGCATCTCGTCAGTCGGGGCGATGCCGTGCTCGTCTTGCAGCCAGGTGGCAAAGGTCTGCACAAACTCTGGGACATCCTCGCGGGGGAAGTCGTAGTGGAGTGCCAGGCCTTCGGCACCTGCCTGATCGATGACGAGATCGATAGCGCGGGAGGCCAAGCGTGACGTGAAGGGACCATATCCAGAGCGCTGCTCGAGCAGGTCGTCCAGCTTGTCGTCGGCAATATCTACCGGCTGGTCTACATGTACGTAGCGCCAGGTTTTCTCGTTGAAGACCAGGTTGCGCTTGGGCTCGATGAAGCCGGGCATCATCTGCATGAACTCTATATTAGTAAGTGTTGCGCCGTGCGCCAGCGCGATGGCCTGCGAGGAGCTGAGCACATCAGCCGACGTAAGGCCGCGCTCGAACAGGCCGCCTGTGCCACCGGCTGCGATGATCGTGGCCTTGGCAGCAAAGGGCACGATTCGATTTTCGGTGAGGTCGTAGAGTACGGTTCCGGTTATTCTGCCGTTCGTGTCCTCAACAAGGTCAATAAGCTCATGGCGGGGGAGCAGGCGAATGCCGAGCGACTCGATCCAGGTCGTCAGAGCGTCCTCAAGGGGCTTGCGGGTGAGGCCGCGCCACATGCGCGTCTTGTGGTCAAAGCAGGGGATAAACTGCTTTTGCTGAGCACTCTCGGCGCTTTGCGGACGCTGAAGCTCAACGCCCAGGTCTTGCTCGAGCCATTCAATTGCATGGGGAATGCCGTGGACAAACGTCTGGACAAGCTCGGGGTCGGCGACGCCGCCACCAACGGTCTGAATGGTGTCGATGAGGTCTTGTTCGTCGTCTTCGTTAACGGGTCCGATAAGCCCCAGGCCCCAGGTTCCGGGGAAGAAGCTCGATCCACTCATAGTCTTGCCAGCGCTTGCCACAGCGACGGTTGCACCCGTGCGTGCCGCTTCGATGGCGGCGCAAAGGCCCGCAATGCCAGCTCCAATTACCAGTACATCAGTCGATTCCATCGGATTCCTTTCTCGTCCGGCGCATTGTCGCACGGGTGATCGGCAATGGGGCCGCAAAGACCCGGCAAATCGGTAAAGGGCAAATATGGCAGGTGGGCGTCATGGACGCTCTGACGCTCCATCTCATCACATCTCGTATTTCGCCCCAACTGATATATCGGCATTAGCTACCCTGCGACAGCGCAAACAAAAAGAGCCGCTACCCGGGTGGGTAGCGGCTCCAAAGCTCAACTATATGAGCATCGCGCGGGCGCGATTAGGCCTTGAGGGCCTCCTCGACGGCGACAGCGCAGGCGACGGTGGCACCGACCATGGGGTTGTTGCCCATGCCGATGAGACCCATCATGTCGACGTGCGCAGGCACGGAGGAAGAACCGGCGAACTGGGCGTCGGAGTGCATACGGCCCATGGTGTCGGTCATGCCGTAAGAGGCAGGGCCGGCGCCCATGTTGTCCGGGTGCAGGGTACGGCCAGTGCCGCCACCAGAAGCGACGGAGAAGTACTTCTTGCCAGCCTCGAGGCGCTCCTTCTTGTAGGTGCCAGCGACGGGGTGCTGGAAGCGCGTGGGGTTGGTGGAGTTACCGGTGATCGAGATGTCGACGTTCTCGTGCCACATGATGGCAACGCCCTCGCGGACGTCGTCGGCGCCGTAGCAGTTGACGGCGGCGCGGGGACCATCGGAGTAGGGGATGGTCTCGACGACCTTGAGCTCGCCCGTGAAGTAGTCGAACTGGGTCTTCACGTAGGTGAAGCCGTTGATGCGGGCGATGATCTGAGCAGCGTCCTTGCCCAGACCGTTGAGGATGACGCGCAGCGGCTTCTTGCGAGCCTTGTTGGCGTTCAGAGCCAGGCCGATAGCACCCTCAGCGGCAGCGAAGGACTCGTGACCTGCCAGGAAGGCGAAGCACTCGGTGTCGTCGGAGAGCAGCATAGCGCCCAGGTTGCCGTGGCCCAGACCGACCTTGCGGTCCTCGGCGACGGAGCCGGGAACGGTGAAGGCCTGGATGCCCTCGCCGATGATGGCGGCAGCCTCAGAAGCGGACTTGGCGCCACGCTTGACAGCGAGAGCGCAACCGAGGGTGTAGGCCCACTCGGCGTTCTGGAAGGCGATGGACTGGGTGTTGTTGACGATCTCTCGCGGGGTGAAGCCCTTGTCGGTGCAGATCTGCAGAGCTTCCTCGAGGGAGGCGATGCCGTTGTCGGCGAGGCACTTGTTGATCTTGTCAGCGCGGCGCTCGTAACCTTCGAACGTAACAGTCATAGTTATTTCCCTCCCTTTCTACTCGTGAACCGGGAACACGCTGGCGACGGAGTGAGTCTCCTCGTCGGTGCGCGGGTCGATGTACTTGGCAGCGTTCTCCCACTGACCATAGTGGCCCATAGCGCCAGCGATGGCCTCCTCGGGGGTCTTGCCGGCCTTGACGGCGTCGGTGAACTTGCCGAGGTTCAGGAACTCGAATGCGATGATCTCGTTCTTGTCGTTGAGAGCCATGCGGGTGACGTAGCCCTGAGCGAGCTCGAGGTAACGAGCGCCCTTGGCCTTGGTGCCGAACATGGTGCCGACCTGAGAGCGAAGGCCCTTGCCGAGGTCGTCGAGGGAGGCGCCCACGGGCAGGCCGCCCTCGGAGAACGCGGTCTGGCTGCGGCCGTAAACGATCTGCAGGAAGATCTCGCGCATAGCAACGTTGATGGCGTCGCAGACGAGGTCGGTGTTGAGGGCCTCGAGGATGGTCTTACCGGGAAGGATCTCGGAAGCCATGGCGGCAGAGTGGGTCATGCCCGAGCAGCCGATGGTCTCAACGAGGGCCTCCTCGATGATGCCGTCCTTGACGTTCAGCGTGAGCTTGCAGGCGCCCTGCTGAGGTGCGCACCAACCCACACCGTGCGTAAGACCGGAGATGTCGGAAATCTCCTTAGCCTGGACCCACTTGCCCTCCTCAGGGATGGGTGCGGGGCCGTGGTATGCACCCTTGGCAACGGGGCACATGTTCTCCACTTCCTGTGAGTACTGCATGCCTCTCCTCTCTATCGTGTTGGCGTCCCGTCTGGGGGCCGTGGCTGGCGATTGCCGGGCGACCCTTCGAAAGGGACATGACATGCAGCCCCTATAATACCGCGAAATGCACGGAATATTCGGCGAACGGCTCAGTTTTCGTAGCGAGAAGTCCGGAAGTTTTAATTGAAACGGTTTAACTCTATGTTCTGTGGTCGTGAACTTCCGTAGAGGGGGTCCGTCTTGGGCAAGCTATTGGTCAGCTCTTGTAAGCATTGCGGGGGTTGACCTGTTGCAACGATGCCGTTCGCCGCCTGATTGCTGCCTTTGGCCGCGCGAGTGTATTGTTTTGCGTGAATGTTTTGATGGCACGCTTCAATCGTGCTGTATTGGATGGCAAGCAGATCCCGGCGAAGGGAGCGCCATGCAGCGCGTTTGGAGAACGGTTACCGGCTTTTACCATGTCTGTGCCCGCGGTACGGGCAAGCAGCTCATCTTTGCTGCGGGTGGTGGCGGTTTCCTGCCGCGTATTGGATTCGTTTGATTCGGCAGTCCGGGAGGCAGGCGTTTG
>URTW01000008.1 GCA_900550815.1 uncultured Collinsella sp. | reverse complement strand
CCGGGGGCCGGCGTCTTTTGTTGTCCTCGGAGCCCGGCTCTGGGTCGGCCGTCTGTTGTCGTCCGGCGTTCGCGCTTTATTTCCCCCCACACTGGGCTGCGTAGTGTTCTGAAAACTAAGCCCAGCCCCCGCCTGCGGTGACGCTGCTGCGAGCGGTCTGCGATGGGGCCGTTGTTGGTTGGGGCCGCTGGGCTGATGTGGGGGTGCGTGGCTGTTGCGGGCCCTGGTCCCAGCGGCGGCCTCGGCGCTTTGCGCCTGCTGCCTTGGGTGACTTTGGGGTCGATTGGGGTTGTCTGCACAATTCGCGGTATTATGTTGCGGAGTTTTGAAAGGAGCCGCTGGTGGTCACGACGACGTTTGCTTCGCCTTTGGGCGAAATCTTGCTTGCCGCTGATGGCCGCGGTCTGACGGGGCTTTGGTTTGAGGGGCAGGAGCACTTTGGCTCCACGCTTCTCAAAGAAGATCCCGAACATGTTGAAGGCGCCGATGCAGTTTCTGGTGCTGGCGGCATGTCGTCGGTGAGTCCTGCAAATGGTGCGGCGTCTTCGGTACTTGAGCGTTCCTGGGCTTGGCTGAATGCTTATTTTGCAGGGCAGGAACCTCGGTTTACGCCGCCGTTGCATATGATCGGTACGGCGTTTCAGCGTGAAGTTTGGTACGAGCTGCTTTCTATTCCGCGTGGCGAGGTCGCTACGTATGGTGAGATCGCCCAGCGTGTTGCGGCTCGACATCGTGTGCCGGGAAATGAGACACCCGTTGTGTCTCCCCGTGCCGTGGGGGCTGCGGTCGCTCGCAACCCTGTTTCGATTATTGTGCCATGCCATCGCGTGGTGGCGGCCGACGGCTCGCTTAACGGATATGCCGGCGGGCTTGATCGCAAGGAGTGGCTGCTTCGGCTTGAGGGCGCGTACGAGGAGTAACGCTCGAGTACTTTGCCTGTAGTAGCCGACTTCGACCAAAGCTCGCTCGAGTTCGCTTTGATCAGAGCACTTAAGACCCTTGTTTTCTGTCAATAGTGCTATTTGTTCGTTGATGGATATCAGCGACTTCTGGTATTTCATTAAGCCTCTTGATAGAAAAAGAGCTGGAGTTGCGCATCGTTGAGAGGCTTTCCAGCTTTAGCAAAACAAACTTATAAGATGCGACGGGCCGCGTCAAGATAATTACCGGACGGCCCAGGAGGCGGCTGGTTGGCTGGCTTAAAACCCAGCGCGTGAAATGACGCTCCACGCTATTCAGCGCGCTTGATAGGATGACGAACCACAGTCTTAAGTTTCTCCGGCGCACACTTGCGTGGATCGGAAAGATAGATTTCGTGATGTAAACGGGTGTCTGAGAAGTCGGGGACATAGCCCTGCTCGGTCGCATATTCATGCATGGCGTCTACGGTTGCCGGCTCGCTGTCGTAGGGTCCGGTATGCATGCATTGAACGCAGAGACCCTCGTCAACTTTAAGCAGCTCGACGGCAGAAAAGTCCAGTTTCTTTTTGGCCGTGGCTTCCGCGACCGCCCAGTCAAAGTCATCCTGAGTGACGAAATCGGGCAGGCGGATGCACGAGATAAAGTTGAAATCGTCCTTGCGTACATAATCGATGTCGCCGCTCGGGGAGTCTTGCCACCAGAAGCCCTCGAGCGGCGGTACCACAAAGTCGAAATAGCCCTCGATACTCCTTGAGCCTTTCTTTGACATCTTGACGGTATAGGCGATGCCGTAAAGCAGCGGCAGGGCATTTTGATACTCGCCACCTTCGGTATTTGGGTCGCCCTTTCCGCGAACGGCAACGTAGCTCATAGGCGGGACAGTTATGATACTCGGCTTGCTTGCAGGTCTGTAGAGCTCCTTGCATTCCTTCTTAAAGTCGAACGCCATGTTGGCCGCCTTTCTGCGTATTGGCCTGCTTAGATAGCGGAATCATATCATAGAAACGAACAGCTGTTCGAATGATTTGGCTGACAGATTGAGATGCGTGCGTTGTGTTTGGCGGTCGGCCTGACCCCATCGATGATTTCTCTGCCTCCCCGGCGCCTCATCTATAGCTGCCGTTTCCCCATATAGAACCTGCCAAAATAAACCCGTCCCTTTTTAGTCGGTGCGAAATGGGTAATACTAAAGAGTTATCCGACCAGATGGGAACCGATCGATGGCTTATATCGAATTCAAAGACGTCATCAAGGCATACGGCGAGGGCGACGCCCGCATTCACGCACTCGACGGCGCGAGCTTTACGGTCGAGCGCGGCGAGCTCGCCATCATAATGGGTGCTTCGGGAGCCGGCAAGACCACGGCGCTCAACATTCTGGGCGGCATGGATACGGCGACTTCCGGCACCGTGACGGTGGACGGGCGCGATGTGAGCTCCGCTAACGAGGCGCAGCTCGTGGAATACCGCCGCGCCGACGTCGGCATTGTCTTCCAGTTCTACAATCTGGTCCCCAACCTGACGGCGCTCGAAAACGTAGAGCTCGCAGCTCAGATCTGCCCCGATTCGCTCGATGCCGAGCAAACGCTTTGCCAGGTTGGCTTGGGTGAGCGCCTCGCCAACTTCCCCGCGCAGCTTTCGGGCGGCGAGCAGCAGCGCGTGTCCATTGCCCGTGCACTGGCAAAGAACCCCAAGCTGCTCCTGTGCGACGAGCCCACGGGCGCGCTCGACTATAAAACCGGCAAGCAGATCTTGCAGCTGCTGCAGGACACTTGCCGCAAGCAGGGCATTACGGTCATCATCATCACCCACAACTCCGCGCTGGCGCCCATGGCCGATCGCCTGATCCGCTTTAAGAACGGTCGCGTGGAGAGCGAGACGGTCCAGCAAAATCCCGTGCCTATCGAGACGATCGAGTGGTAGCGCCCATGGACCAAGACCGCCAAAACAGCCTACGCCGCGACGCGCAGAACACGGAGCGCGAGCAGGATTTTACGACCTACCGCACTGCCCAAAGCTCAAACGATATGGTGCCGACGGTTTTTCGCCGTGGCATCTACCGCACAATCCGAGGCAGTCTTAAGCGCTTTTTGTCAATCGTGGTCATCACCGCGCTTGGCGTGAGCGTGATGTGCGGCCTTAAGGCGGGTTGCGAGGACCTGTGTGATTCGGTTGATGCCTACTTCGACCAGCAAAATGTCAATGCCATTAACGTGCAGTCGCCCTATGGCCTGACTGACGATGATCTCGACGCCATACAAGAGGTCGATGGCGTCGAGACGGCCGAGGGCATCTACACCGAGACCGCCTACACCGCCGTGGGCACAACGCGCGAGCGCGTGGTCGTGCAGAGTCTCTCCAAGGAGAACATCGATCAGCCGGTGCTCGTGAACGGCGATTTGCCCGAGAGCGCCGATGAAGTCGCGGTGACTTCGAAGTTCCTGAAGGCATCGGGCAAGAAAATCGGCGATACGGTGAGTTTTGCCGCCAATGACGCGAGCTCGTCCAATCAAAGCGCCAAGGACCAGTTTGCCGCGGGCGATTACACCATTACGGCTGAGGTCCTCGACCCCACTGATGTAAGTTCTGACTCGACAGTCAACGCCTTTCGCGCTGCTTCGGCGGCGGACTATAAGTTCTATGTGAGCGAGGACGCCGCGACATCTTCTTCCTACTCCGCGGTCCACGTGATCGTTGAGGGAGCCAAGAGCCTCAACTCCTATTCGGATTCCTACGCGGCAAAGATCAATGAGGTCAAGGGCAATATCGAGAAGATCCGCGAGGAGCGTGAGAAGGCGCGCGCCCAGGAGCTGACGGTCGACACGCCGGCGAGCTTGGACGCGGCTGAGCGTCAGGCGAATATGCTCTTTGGGATTGAGCAGGACAACATCAATCGCATGGCCGAGGGCAGCGACGAGCGTGCGCAGGCGCAAGCCGACCTGGACCAGCGCCGCGCCGCCGCCGACCAACAGTTTGCCGATGCCCGCGCCGAGCTTTCCGATCTGGGCGAATGCACCTGGTACATCCAGGACCGCGGCAACATCGCAAGCTACTCGAGCGTGGAGAGCGACAGCTCGTCAATTGAGGCCATCGCCACGGTGTTCCCGTTCATCTTCTTTATCGTCGCCGTGCTCATCAGCCTTACCACCGCCACGCGTATGGTCGAGGAGGAGCGCACGCTCATCGGCCTGTATAAGGCACTCGGTTATTCGCGCGGACGCATCCTGTCCAAATACGTGGACTATGCGCTGTGGGCTTGTCTGATCGGCGGCGTGCTCGGCAACATCATCGGATTTGTGGGCCTGCCGCTGTTCCTGTTTACGGTGTTCGACGACATGTACTCACTGCCCCAGATGCTGCTTTCGTACGACATCGTGTCCTCGATCGTTTCGGTGGCGCTGTTTGCCGTGGGCGTGGTGGGCGCCACGATTATCGCCTGCCGCCACGAGATGGCCGAGACCCCGGCCTCGCTTATGCGTCCCAAGGCCCCGCGCGCTGGCTCGCGCATTCTGCTCGAGCGCATCGGCTTTATCTGGCGCCGCATGGGCTTTTTGAACAAGGTCGCTGCACGCAACCTTTTCCGCTATAAAAAGCGCGCCTTTATGACCATCTTTGGCATCGCGGGTTGCACCGCGCTTGTGATTTGCGGTATGGGTATTCGCGACACGTCGGTCGCGCTTTCGCCCAAGCAGTACGGCCACATCACACGCTACGATCTGCTGGCGGTCGCCAATCCCGACGATTTTTCGCAGACGTGCGCGGCGCTCGACGAGCGAAGCGCAGCCAGGGATTCCGGTGTGACCGTAACTTCGACGCTGCCGATCATGACTGACAACGTTACCTTTACGTTTGGCGGCAAGAGCGAGACCGTGCAGCTGATCGTGGTGCCCGATGACCGCACGAACGATCTGGACGACTACGTTCGCCTTGAGGATGAGTCCAAAGAGCCGCTGTCTTTGCGTGACGGAGACGTGTATCTGAGCAAGAGTTCACAGCTGGTACTGGGGATTCAGCCGGGCGATACGGCGCACGTCCAGGATTCGTCGCTCAATGTTGCTAAGGTCAAGGTTAGCGACATCTCGCTCAACTATCTGGGCAACACGCTTTACATGACGCAGGGCACCTATGAGCGCGTGTTCGGTCGAAGCGCACGCCTCAACGGTATCTTTGTGCTGCTTAAGGGCTCGTCGGCCGACCAGATCGCGTTTAGCAAGAAGCTTAAGAGCGACGGTTGGCTCACCATCTCGAGCACGGCCGAGCATTGGGAGAACTATGAGGCGAACTTTGCGATTATCAATTCCGTCGTGGTGCTCGTGACCTTTATGGCGGCGTGCCTGTCGTTTGTGGTGGTGTTTACGCTGTCCAACACGAATATCTCCGAGCGCGAACGCGAGCTGGCGACCATCAAGGTGCTGGGCTTCCGCCGTGGCGAGGTGCACCATTACGTCAACAAGGAGACGTTGATCCTCACGGCAATTGGCGCCGCGCTGGGCGTGCCACTGGGCGGCTTGCTGGCCGAGAGTTTTACGTACATTTTGCAGATGCCGTCGCTGTACTTTGACGTCGAAGTCGAGCCGCTAAGCTACGTGCTCGCCGTGGTGCTTTCCTTTGGCTTTACGTTTATCGTCAACCTAGCCACCAATCGTACCCTCAACAAGATCGACATGGTCGGCGCCCTCAAAAGCGCCGAGTAACCTGCCTGGGATTCAAGCTGTAGCGAGCTGTAATGTACCACAACCGCATTTTTGCATAAACCGCCCCGCCGATTGCATATTTCGGCGGGGTGGTTGCTTTTTGCCCGCGGGTACCCCAGGGGGCGACGTGCAAATTCCGGAGTATTCAGCATCCCGGAGCCCGCGGGTGCGGGAGCGGGCGCACAAAAGCGCATTGAAAGCCTGACTTTGAGCTCCGGCGCCTCGAGGACCGCTCATTTTTTTGCAGAATGCGGCCCGCGGCGCCTGTCTCTCGCCCAAAATCCAGTATGCAGGCACCCACGGCTGCTGAAAACTCCCAAAAATGCACGCTGCACCCCACCCTAGGCATCCGCAGCAAGACGACGAATAGCCTCGGCCTCCCTAGTTACCGCAGGAGCCCCCAGGGCTTACCTCCCAAATCTTTCCGCAGGACGGAAGGGCCCCGCCGCGCGAAGCGCACGGCGGGGTCCTGACATGTCCGAGGGCGAGTTGGGAGGTAAGCCCTGGGGGCTCCGATGGGGGCGGTTCCAGCCGAGGCTATTCGTCGCCGAAGCTGATGCCCAGCGCCTTGGCCTCGCGCACCAGATCACTCTGGGGGTCGACAAACTTGAGCTTGCCGGCGACATCCTCGAGCGGTATGTGGCACATTTTGCCGTCGCGCAGGGCAATCATGTAGCCAAACTCGCCGCGCAGGCAGCCGAGCGCTGCCTCGACGCCGCACTGGGTCGCAAAGATGCGGTCCTGGGCGTCGGGCTGACCGCCGCGCTGCGTGTGGCCGGGGATGGCGACGCGGGTCTCGCGACCGGTCTTGGCCTCGATCTCCTTGGCGATGTCGTACACGATTGACGGGCTCGTGCGCTCGGCGAGCTTCTTCTTGTACTCCTTCTTGGACAGCGCCGCGTCTTCCTTGGAGATAGCGCCCTCGGCGACGGCCACGATGGTAAAGCGGCTGCCGGTCTCCATGCGATGCTCGATGGTCTTGATGACGTTATCCATGTCGTAGGGGATCTCGGGAATCAAGATGACATCCGCGCCGCCCGCGACGCCGGCGTACAGCGGAATCCAGCCGACCTTGTGGCCCATGATCTCGATGACAAACACGCGGCCGTGGCTCGAAGCGGTGGTGTGAATGTCGTCGATGCACTTGGTGGCGACGTCGATGGCGCTCGTAAAGCCAAACGTCATCTCGGTGCCCCAGGTGTCGTTATCGATGGTCTTGGGCAGAGCGATAACGTAGAGGCCCTCTTCGCGCAGGCGGTTGGCGGTCTTGGTGGAGCCGTTACCGCCCAGCATAAACAGGCAGTCGAGCTGCAGCTTATGATAGGTGTGGACCATCGCCGACACCTTCTCGACACCATCGGCTTCGGGGGTATCCAGGCGCTTGAACGGCGTGCGGCTCGTGCCCAGGATGGTGCCGCCGCGGGTGAGGATACCGCTAAAATCGGCGGGCGTCATGACGCGGAACCTGCTGTAGATAAGGCCCTGGTAGCCGTCCTCAAAACCATAGATCTCGATAGGTTCTTTGCTATTGGTCATAAGCGTTTTGACGATGCCGCGCATGGTGGCGTTGAGCGCTTGGCAGTCGCCGCCACTGGTAAGAAGACCGATCCTGAGCATGATGAATCCTTCCGGGCAAGTTATAACATGCGCATAAGTTTACCCCCGCACACTGTTGATACGGGGGTAAAACGTGTTAGCTCAAGCGTATGGAAATGTAAGCAACGTCAGGGAACGTAAGGTCGACGGGCCTGGCTCCTTACAGCGCAAAGGCATCGACGTTGCCCCAGTGGCGGCGCAGCGTAATAGCGGCGGCGGGTTCGGTATTGTCAAAGACGACCGACCATTGCGTATTGCTGGTGATGTCTTCCGGATTGGGCTCTTGGGCTGCGGCGCGAAGGGCCTTCCAAGCGACCGCCTCGTCCTGGGCACCGGCGTGGGCGTCAAGGACATCGGCGATTGCGACGGCGCGCTCTTTACCATGGCCCAGCTCGTCATTCTTTTGGTTGGGCAGCACTTCGTCGCCATAGCAGGCGTAGAAGTTCGTAACCTGGCGTACAGGAGTCGCTTTGAAAGCACGGTCCGGATCGCGCGGAT
This sequence comes from uncultured Collinsella sp., assembly GCA_900550815.1. GTDB lineage: Bacteria > Actinomycetota > Coriobacteriia > Coriobacteriales > Coriobacteriaceae > Collinsella. The sequence goes on along the minus strand of URTW01000008.1, from coordinate 13,781 downwards.
CCCACTCTACTACGCGCGCGTCACCGGCGGCGTCGTTGATAAAGAAGTGGTAATCGCGTCCTGCCATGGCGTGCATGTCGTAGGCGGAAAGCAGGTCGACAGCTTCTTGCGTGGTGGCGGCACGGTCGAGCACCAGACGGATGGCGAGCGAGGTATTGATGACGGGGCGTTGCGTGTCCTGGTCACAGGGCTTGGAATCCAGAGTGAGTACGGCAATGGACACGCCGCATTCGTTAACACCGTCGAGCTGGGCAAACGGGCCCATGAGTGCGGCGGCGCGTCCGCCGACGGAGTCAAACGGAGTGTTATCGCCCAGGTTGTTAAGGGCAGCAAACCCGATGGAGGCATAGCCGTTGCGTGGGTGATTGCGCACCAGCAGCGCCGAGGTGTCGTCCTTAAAGTCGTAATTGCGACCGGTGCGCACGCGGCCTTCGGCATCTACGGCGACAAAAGCGCTGCAGGCAAACTGGGGCGCCTGGACATGTATCGGCACACCGGGCAGCACCTGCGCCACCACGGCATCGATGTAGGCCTGGTCGTCGCGCACGCCAGCGGCGATGATGCGATCAAGATCGTAGTCGTAGGCGATGTCGATTGCGTACAGGTCATAGCCATCCGCGTAGCCGGTCAAGCGTTTGAGCGACGCGGCGGACTTGATTTGCTTGTGATAAACGATACCGGTGGCAGCGGCAAGGCCGACGGCGACTCCCGCGACACCGCAGGCGATGGCAATGTTACGTGGCTTCATGACGGCTCCTCTCGTCCTGTTAGCGTAATTGTCGCAAAAGGAGCGTGGGCATGATGGCTCAACTTGGCGAGCGGCGCGGGATTAAACACGGAATGAAGAGTGCGGCGCTGGCGCGGCGGGGTATGCTGGAAGGGACCATCAACCCAGCGAAAGGGGAGAGCATGACGGATCAGGAAACGCCCGAGCGCGCGCATGTGACGGCCGATGATATCGAGGCCGCCAACGACCTTATCGACTTTATCGAGGCATGCCCCAGCATGTTCCATACGGCGGCGACCATTATGGCCGAGCTCGACGAGGCGGGCTTTACCTACCTGCCCGAGAATGCGGCGTGGGACATCGAGCCGGGCGGGCGTTATTACACGCAGCGCAACACCTCGAGCGTTGTTGCCTTTAAGGTGGGCGAGGACCTGGCCGCGACGTGGGGCGAGGACCGCGGCGCCGGTGACTATCATTTTCAGCTCACGGCGGCGCACAGCGATGCGCCGACGCTTAAGGCCAAGGCCGTGCCCGAGCTCGACGGCGCGGGCGAGACGCTGCGCCTGAACACCGAGGCATACGGCGGCATGATCGACTACACCTGGTTCGACCGCCCGCTGGCGCTCGCGGGCCGCGTACTGGTGCGCGAAGGCGACCGTATTGAGAGCCGCCTGCTTGCCACCGAGCGCGAGGTCGCTATTATCCCTAGCCTTGCTATCCACATGAACCGCGGCGTTAACGAGGGCTTTGCGCCCAACCGAGCCGTCGACCTGTGCCCGCTCATCAGCGCCGGCGAGCTTAAGCAGGGCGATTTTGATGCTCTGATCGCCGACGAGCTGGACGTTGAGCCCGAGCAGATCCTGGGCCGCGATCTGTTCCTGGTCAATCGTCAGGATGCACGCATTTGGGGCTGGGCCGACGAGTTTATCTCGACGTCCAAGCTCGACGACCTGGCCTGTGCCTACACCTCGCTGCAGGCATTTTTGGGTTCCGAGAACGCGCACGACGTTTCGGTCTTCTGCTGCTTCGATAACGAGGAGGTTGGCTCCGAGACCAAGCAGGGCGCCATGTCGACCTTCTTGGCCGACGCACTGCGCCGCATCAACGGATCGCTGGGCTTTGACGACGAGTCGTACCATCGCGCCCTTGCCGCATCGATGCTCGTGAGCTGCGACAACGCGCATGCCGTGCACCCCAACCACGCCGAGAAGTGCGATGCCCGCAACCAGGTGGTGCTCAACGGCGGTATCGTCATCAAGGAAGCTGCCAACCAGCACTACTGCACCGACGCCTTTAGCCGCGCGGTGTTCCAGGCCATTTGCGATGACGCCGACGTGCCCACGCAGGCCTTCGCCAACAAGAGCGATATGGCCGGCGGTTCTACCTTGGGCAACCTGTCGAACATGCAGGCGAGCATGCACGCCGTGGACGTGGGCCTGCCGCAGCTGGCCATGCACTCGAGCTACGAGACCGGCGGCGTACGCGACGTGATGTACGCCATCCGCGCCCTCACGGCTTTCTACGAGCGAAACCTAACCATCAACGGAGCCGAAAGCGTAGAGCTCTAAATGCAGGCCGAAGATATGAAGGCCGCGCGCAGCGCCGAACTTGTCGACCAGGGCTCGCAACTGGTCGTCATCGCTTGCCATGAGTCAGGGATCAGCGTGTCCAAGACGCGGCCAACTAATTATGAAGAGCTCAAGCACAGAGCCTATTCGGAGCGCGGTGACGAGGAGATGGGCTGGTTCATATAAACGAAGCATAGAAAATGCCAGATATGTGTCTGATATCACTTTGAAAAGAGTATTGCAGGCGGAGCCAACGACATGGCACAAACTGACTTGACCCCATTGCACAAAAAAGGAAACGCCGCAGGTTGAGCACACGTCAGCGAGCGACGCCCAGAGCGAACAGGTTGGCATGAAAAAGGCGAGGCATTGACCTTCTGGTCATGCCTCGCCTTTTGAATGACATATTGTCGCTCTGGGCGGCGCGCAGCGTCGACCGGTCCGCCGTTCGTTAGAACGGCGGAACCCTAATGTTCGATCCAGCAGCGAAGAGTCTCGCCGGCTTGCAGATGACGCAGGTTCTCCGCGGCGATGTCGACCACGTTATTGAGCGTGGCGGCCAGGTGGAACCATCCGGAGACGTGCGGTGTGATGAGCATGTTGGGCGCATCCCACAGGGGGCTTGTCGCAGGTAGCGGCTCGGGATCGGTGACGTCGACCGCGGCGCCGGCGAGATGTCCGGACTCAAGAGCGGCAACCAGATCGTCGGCAACAACAAGGTCGCCGCGGCCGCCGTTGGCAAAGAAGGCGCCCGGCTTCATCGCGGCGAAGAACTCGGCGTTCGCCAGGCCGCGGGTCTCGGGTGTGCTGGGCATAAAGGATGCGACGACGTCGGCCTCGGCCAGGCGCTCGGGCAGGGCGTCCATGCCGTCCATGTCCTCAAACACAATGGGGTAGACGAGCGGATGGCGCTTGATGCCGCGGACGTGCGCACCCATACTGCGGCAGAGCGTGGCGAAGTGGCCGCCGATATCGCCCGCGCCCAGCACCAGTACGTTGGCGTTTTTGAGCGAGGTAACCGGCCCCAAATCCTCCCAGCGATGCTCGCGCTGCAAATCGTGATAGCCGGGCAGGCGCTTCATCATGGAAAGGGCCATGGCAAACATGTGCTCGCTTACGGCCTGGCCGTAGGCGCCCACCGAGCAAGACAGTTTGGCGTCGGCTGGCACGGTGCCGGCGGCCAGGTAATCGTCATAGCCGGCGGTCTGCAATTGCAACAGCTGGAGATGCTCGCATGCCGTGAGCATGTCAGGGTCGATGTTGCCCAAGATCACGTCGGCATCGGCGACCTGCTCGCGCGTGGCGGCGTCGGAGCTCGTGTAGATAAAGTCCTCGCCCGGAGCGCTCGACTCAAGAATTGCGCGATGGCGGTCGTTGACGGGCAACAAAACCAGGATGTTCACAAGCAGTCCTCTCCGCTCGACCTGCCAAAAAGGGACAGGTTTATTATTGGCAGGTTTTATCAGGCAAAACGTTCAAATAAAAACGCCGGATGCAAGACGAGCGTGCCCGTCAGCATCCGGCGCATCTACAGCTACCAGCTCAGCAGCTCGTAACCGTCCTCGGTCACCACGAGCTGTACCTCGCACTGGGCCGAATCGCTGCCGTCCTTGGTGCGCACGCACCAGCCATCGCCCTTGCTGATCTTGATGTCGGGCGCTCCGGCATTGACCATGGGCTCAATGGTAAAGACCATGCCCGGGGCCATGATGGTGTCCACATCGGGCGCCTCGGTGGTAAAGCCCACAAACGGGTCCTCGTGGAACTCCTTACCGATGCCGTGTCCGCCGTACTCGCGCACCACGCTAAAACCGGCGTCCTCGACCGTCTTTTGCACGGCCTCGGCCATGACGGACAGCGGTAGCCACGGCTTGACGGCAGCCAGGCCCGCCTCCACACTGGCGCGGGTGACGTCGACTAGGCGCTGGCGCTCGGCCGAGACCTCGCCGATGCAGAACATACGGCTCGAATCACTAAAGTAACCGTCCAGGATCGTGGAACAGTCGACGTTGATGATGTCGCCCTCGTGCAGCACGTCCGTATCGCAGGGGATACCGTGACAGACCACGTCGTTGATCGAGGTGCACACGCTCTTGGGGTAGCCCTCGTAGTTGAGGTCGGCCGGCGTGCCACCGTGCTCGACGGTGTAGTCGTAGATCATCTGGTCGATCTGGTTGGTGGTCATGCCCGCGGCGATGTGCTCGCCTACGTAGTCGAGCACGCCCACGTTGATGGCGGCCGAGCGCTTGATGCCCTCGATGTCGGCGGGCGTCTTGTAGAGCGTACGGGGCAGAACCTCCCAGCCCTCCTCCCACAGGCGCTCGAGGCGCTCGTCGAAGGCGCTGTGACATTTCTTATATTTTTTGCCGCTGCCGCACCAGCAAGCGTCGTTGCGGCCGGGTACGGGTCCGTTGTCAAACATGGCTAACTTCCTTTCATCCGCAGCTAGTATAGCCCACCCAGGCGTCCATAAAAGTTGCGGTGATATAGTTCCGATTTAAGCGGTTTAACAGCATAAATAGGAACTATATCACCGCAACTTATGGGGCGGGGTGGATGGCGCTGACTGCTGCGTGGTTTTGCTAGTAGCTCACCTGGCAGGGAATGCCGAGGGCGCGCACGCGTGCGGCAATGGCGTCGAGCACCTCGGGCGCTGCTTTTGCAAGGCCGGCGATCGGTGTCTCGCGCGCCACCGTGTAGATGGTCGCTTCTTGTGGGCGAATGCGCTCAAGCGCCGCGAGCCAGGGGGCAACGTACTCCTCGCCGGTGTTGTCGATGAGCTTGCCCTGATACTCGCCGGTCAAAAAGATTGTCTGGATAATAACGTGACCGTCAAAGCTTGCGAACGTCTCAATCTGGTGCCCGACGTCGTAGGGGCCAACAGGCTGGTCGAGCAGCTGGATAAACGCCGGGTCGACGGTATCGAGCTTAAGAATGTTGTCGTCGACCATCATGAGCGCGTCGTGCACCTCGGGGCGGTCGGCGCGCGTGCCGTTGGAGAGCACGGCGATTTTGGAGTTTGGGGCAAGCTCGTCGCGCAGCGCGACGGCGCCGGCGATGGCCTGCGGAAACTCCGGTGCGGCGGTGGGCTCGCCGTTGCCTGCGAAGGTGATCACATCGGGGAGCTCGCCCTCGGCTGCCATCTCGCGCAGCTTTGCCTCGAGCGCGTCGAGTACCACGGCGGCCGTGTTGTACGGCTCATGGCAGGGGCGCTCGGCGTTGAGGCCGTTTTCGCAGTAAATGCAGTCGAACGTGCAGATTTTACCGCTGGCCGGCATCATGTTGACGCCGAGCGAGAGACCAAGGCGACGGCTGCGAACGGGCCCAAAGATGGGGCTGTCATTCAAAAACGTAGACATAGGCATATGCTCCTCAAGACAATTGTGCCTAAGCATAGCATCGGCTCCAAAGCAAGGTGCGGGCTCTTGCTTTACAAGTTTCGTTTTTTCACGTCGCTCATGATGCCGTGCCATGAAAAGCCTCGGGTCGGGTACAGTTAATCTGTTAACAAGTCGTAAGGCAATGCGGGTCCATCCAACCGTACTGACGTGCAGCTGGATGGGCATTGATGATGGGGGCACAACATGGATTTTACGGTCGAGAATGCGGGCACCACGATTGCCTGTCGCGAATATGCCGGCCCGGATGTGTCGCCTGATACTCCTGCTTTGGTGTGCGTGCACGGCGCTTGTGTCGACGGCACATTTTTCGACGGCATCGCTTGTGAGCTCAGCCGCAACTACCGCGTAATTGCCTACGACCGCCGCGGCTGTGGCGGCAGCAGCGAAGCGGCAGACGGCAGCTATGATCTTGCCGCTCAGGCCGCCGACCTGCAGGCCGTGATCGAACACGTTGGCGCTCCGACAAATGTGCTTGCGCACAGCGCCGGTACGTTGGTGGCGCTGGAGCTTCTTCGCACCGAACCCCATCTCGTCGCCCGTGCGATTCTGCATGAGCCGGCTGTGTCGGCCGAAGGCGTCGGCATGGGCGCAGCTCCGATTTTGCTCGATATGATTGCGGCTGGAAAGGTTTCAAGGGCGCTCCGGCTTTTCTTGGGAGCTCTCGGCGACTTGGACCCCGAGGCTCCTGGGACGACCGAAGCGGAAGCCAAACATGCCCTGCGCAATGGTCGTTGCTTTATGGCCAATGAATACGGAACAAATATGACATATGCTCCCGACTGGGAGCGCACCCGCGCGTCAAAGGCGGTGTTGGCTGTGTTTTTGGGCGAGCTTTCGGTCGATACGCCCCGCGAGGCTGGCACGCGAGCGGCTGCCGAATATCTCGATTGCCCCCTTGTGATGATCCCGGGCGCGCATAACGGTCTGCGCGATCGTCCCGTTACGGCGGCAAACGCCGTTCGCGATATCTTGGAGCGTTAGCACGCTCGATGACCTGCGGGGAGGGGGACTGTTAGCGTTTCGTCATGTTAACGAATGCGCCCATAACCGCGCGCCCGCGGCTCCATTACCGCCGTTTGCCAGGTCATAAAAATGTAACGATAATCGCTCGTTTGCCTGCAGTTGTTAGATGTTACCCTTGTACCATTTGATATGCACCGTTGCCGTGCGTAACGATAGAAAGGGCCCCATATGCTCAATAATCACGAGGTCAATCTAACCGACGAGGAGGCCGCCGCCGAGGTCGCCCGCGTCGCGAAGACCTACCCCGTGGTGCGTTTGCTGTCGGCCGATCAGATTAAGAGCGAGCCTAACTGCTTGCTCGCCGGCGATCGCTGCCCTTGTCTGCGTCAGTCGAGTCTTGAGGCTTTGGCAGACTCCGATGAGGTGTCGGAGCAACTGCTCAACGATGGTGTTGAGTACCGCGCTCGCCTACGCCCTCTAAAGGTCGAGGGTGAGCCTCGTGTCTTGCTGATGGTGCGTCCGATCGATGAGCAAGAGGCTGCAGAAGAGGACCTTGTCTACACCGACGTGCTGACGAGTGTGCGCAATCGCCGATATTACGAGGAAAAGCTCCGTAGCGCCCGCATGAATGCCGGCGTTGCGGTGATCGACCTTGATGATTTTAGGGTCTTCAACGATACGTGTGGCCGTCATGCCGGCGACCTTGCGCTCGGTGCTGTGGCGACAGCCATACGCAGCGGAATTCGTTCGACTGACGAGCTCGTACGCTATGGCTGCGACAAGTTTGTGGTCGTCATGCCCAATATTCCCTCCGATGACTTCACCCGTCGCCTGCATCAGGTGTCCGATGCCGTTCATGCCACGATTGTTCCGGGCCATGAGTACGTGAGCTTGACGGCATGTGTTGGTGGCGTTCGCATTCATGGCGAGACGGTCGATGAGGGCGTTGGCCGCGCTGTCCAGTTATTGAGCCGCGCTAAGGCAAAAGCCGGTACGGTCGTGACCGACGCCGATTCCATCGAAGCCCTCCAAAGCGAAAAGCCTTTGGTGCTTATTGTCGATGACTCCGAGATGAACCGAGCCATTCTCAACGAGATGCTCAAGGACGAGTATTGCATCCTCGAGGCCGATAACGGTCGTACGGCGCTCGACATGGTTGACCGCTATGGCGATGAGTTGTCGCTCGTGCTGCTGGATATTGTCATGCCGGGCATAAGCGGCTTTGAGGTGCTGGCCGATCTGTCGCGCCGATCGGTTAGTGACAATCTGCCCGTCATCATGATTTCGAGCGAAGAATCCGACGATGTGGTTCTGCGCGCGTACGAGCTGGGCGCCTCGGACTATATCAACCGCCCGTTTGACTCCCGTGTCGTGCGCCGCCGTGTAAGCAACACCATCCGCCTATACGCCAAACAGCGCCGCCTGACGAGTTTGCTGTCCCAGCAGTACAACGAGCGCGTCAAGAACAGTCGCATGCTCATCGACATCATGGCCGGCGTCATGGAGCTTCGCAACGGCGAGAGCGGCAGGCACGTTACGAACATCGAGAAGCTGACCGAGCTGCTGCTTGGCTGTCTGGTCCAGCGTAGCGACACCATCTCCCTTGACAATGAGGAACGTTCCACGATTGCCCTGGCTTCGGCGCTGCACGATATCGGCAAGATGTCGATTGACGATGCGATTCTCAACAAACCCGGGCGCCTTACGCCCGAGGAGTTCGAGATTATGAAGACGCATACCACGATCGGCGCCGACATGCTACTTGAGCTGGGTAGCCATCACGCCGGCAATGCGCTTATGGAATATGCGTACCAGATTGCGCGTTGGCATCACGAGCGCTGGGACGGCAAGGGTTATCCCGATGGCCTTAAGGGAGACGAAATTCCCATTGCCGCACAGGTGGTTTCGGTGGACGACGTGTACGATGCGCTGACGAGCGTGCGCGTGTACAAGGACGCTATCCCGCACGAGGAAGCGATCAAGATGATTCTGGACGGTAAGTGCGGCACCTTTAACCCATTGTTGCTCGACTGCCTGCTCGAGGTGCAAGACCAAATTGCCGAGTCGTTGGCTCGCCCCGCCGATGTCGCCGCGTTTCCTACGATTTAGTTTGACCAAAGGAGTTTTTAATCCATGATTTCCATGCGTGAGGCGTATGAGAAGATCGGCGCTAATTATGATGACGCGTGTGCTCGGCTGATGGGCGGGGAAATGCTTGCCCGCTTTGCCCTCAAGTTTTTAGATGACGAGAGCATGGACAAGCTGGAGGCTGCCATGGCGGCGGGAGACGCCGAGGAAGCGTTTATGGCAGCGCACACGCTCAAGGGCGTGAGCCAGAACCTGGGATTCGATAATCTGTACGAGCCGGCGGTCGTGGTGACCGAGGCGCTGCGCGGCGCCGATGCCGTTGACGGCGCTCGCGAGGGAATGCATGCGCTGCAGCAGCAATATGCGGCAACGATGTCGGCCCTGCGCGAGGCGGCCGAATAAGAGCTTGCGGGCCTTGATGACTATGAGAGTGGATAATCTCCCGTTTTAGGCCCGGTGGCGGCCTCAAAGTGGGAGATTATCCACTCTCGTTCGATATGTGTCCAAAAATCCACGCTCACCCCTCCGGGTTAGTAAATGGCCTATGCGCACTGGCGGGGCTTTCCGCATGCAATCAATATCGTTGTTCGATAAACTGTTCGAATAACGATAGAGTCGATGAGGGTGAGTGTATGTCTAACAGCGTTCAGCGTATGGCCAAAGCGGGCGAAAATATCAGGAAGCTTGGCTTTTGCATGGCAGCCGTTTTTGCAGGGATGCTCGTCGCTTTTGCCGCGTTGGTTGTTTACGTGATCTGGTATGCGGTTGCAAACGTTGCCTCTGTCGATTCTTTCGGCGTCGTGACGCTTCTCGATGGCGGGTGCATCGTTATCCCAAGCGGACTGTGCCTGGCACTCGTCGTGGGTATTTCGCTTGTCGTTCTGTGTGGGATCAGCCGTAACATCTCGCGAGGCGTCTCGCCCTTTACCAAGACGCATGTGCGGCTTATCCGTGTTCTTGCGCTTGCCTTTGCTGTTAACGCCGCGGTTTCGCTTATTGGTGCCTACGGATCGGTCAATCTTACCATTGGTGGGCTGGAGCTTTACGTCGTGCCTCATTCCTTCGTTATTGAGATTTGCCTAGGCGTTGCCTTTGATGCGGTGTCGCTTATCGGCGCGGCTGTCTGTCTGTGTATCTCGGTGATCTGGAGTTATGCCTCGCTGCTCCAAGAGCAGTCTGGCGAGCTTGTGTAGGAGGAAGCATGAGCTATCTCATCATCGAGCTTGAGACGCAGCTACTTAAGACCGGAAAGACCAGTGCTGATCTGATTCGTGCCACGGGGCATACTCCGGCTAATATTTCTAAGCTAAGAAACGGAAAAATTAAAGCTATTCGCCTTAAGACGCTTCTCGATATTTGCGATGAACTTGACTGTCAACCGGGAGATATTATTCAGCGCGTGAGCGAGAAAGAGCTTGAGGAGCTTATTGTTGAGCGTGCAAAAAATGTCGTGAGGCAGATGCGGGACGGCGGAGGCAATGAGGCGTTGCTTCCGACATCAGTCTTTGCTGTAGATTTGAGCGACGAGTAGCATAAAGCGAACAACTATAACGAAATATCAGCGTAAAGGGGCCCGTGTCTAACACGGGTTCTTTCTTTTAGATTACCTTGACAAATATGAGTTATCGAAAAACAATAACAACTATGAAAAACGATAAAGGAAAGAAGGAACGATATGAGCGGTTTTGCTATCAAGCAGAACGGGAGGCCGATGAACGCATCAGCGATAAAGTTATCAAAGGTGTCAAAGCGCTACGGGAAACGGCGCGTTTTGCATGACGTTTCCTTCGAGGTGCATCAGTCTGAGCTCCTTGCCCTTGTTGGTGCAAACGGTGCGGGCAAAAGCACGCTTATTAAAATCGTCTTGGGCCTCTGCGAGCCGTCGTCGGGGAGCGTGGAGCTCTTTGGGGGCAAGTCGAAAAAAGAGCTGAGCCTGATGCGGACGCGTGTCGGCTATGTGCCAGATTCCTGCGGAGCATACCAATCCCTCAGTGCGGCTGAGAATCTTCGGATCCGATGTGCGGAATGGGGGCTTGATGCGAATCGTGAGATTTCTCGCGTTTTGAGCCTAGTCGGGCTGGACGTCGAAGAGAAAAAGAGCGTGAACAGTTTTTCTCTGGGAATGAAACGGCGGCTGGATATAGCTACGGCTTTGTTGGGCGACACCGACGTACTAATTTTCGATGAGCCGGCAAATGGATTGGACCCGCTGGGCATCGAGAGTATATGGGCCCTTATCGGTCGATTGAATCGAGAACAGGGTAAGACCATGCTCGTCTCTAGCCATGATTTGGATGAGTTGGCATCAGTTGCAACAAGTTGCGTGTTTATTCATGACGGCGAACTGCTGAAAAAGGAATCGATGGACGTCATAAGGGATGAGGCGTCGTCCCTAAAAGAGTATTACAGGCGCTTGATGAAGGCGGTCTCGCTATGAAGCGGGCGATCCATCCCATAAAGGCAGATATGATGCGTTTGCACAGGATGTTTCCGGCGAAGTTTGGTCTTGCGCTTATTCTGGCGTTCGGCCTTCTCTTCGGTGTCTTTCTAAAAAACGGAACAACGTTGCTCGCCTTTGGCAATAGCGTGTTTGGGGAGGATATTGGTTTCTGCTGGAATGTAATCGATCCTTCTGCACCCGATGAGTCCCTTGTGCGCAGTGCTTTTGCCGGCACGTCTCTGTTCGTTCCGCTCATCGTTTGCCTGGCGATTTTACAGGAGCGCGGCTATGAAGAGGGGCACCGAATTTCTTCAGCAAGAGGTCTTACCCGCTTTAATGGGGCCCTAGCACATGTGCTTTCGTTTGCTTTAATAATTGGCGTAGCATATAGTGCGCTTTGCCTTCTTCTTTTTGCAATAGCCATAATACGTGGAGGGCATAACTACTCGCACGACATGCTAACTGCATTTTTGCCCGCAATGATAGTCAACGCCGTATTGGTGATATCGGTTGCGCTGGAGACGGTGACCATCTATCGGATTACAGGCAGCGCTGTATTGAGCGGGGCTGCGATAATAATTGGATTTGTCATGAGCTTGACGCTCTACGGAACTTACCTTCAGACGCCCATACCGTCCTTGCGATGGATCTTCTTTCTTCCGGGGCCGTACCTTGGAGTCGGATGTGCCCTTGGGTATAGCGATATGGGGCAGCTGACGCTTCTGGGATATGGCGCGGCAGCCAGCTGTCTATCGGTATTGATTTACGCTCTCTTGAGCTTTCGCGCTGGGGGTGTGCTCAATGGCTCGTCAGATTAAAAGACTTCTCCAGTCAGAATTGAAGCATGTGAGCAAATGGACGTACGCCTTAATCCTGGTAATTTATGCGTGCATGGTGGTATTGCAGCTTAATTCTTTCCCGATGTGGTTCTGCAGCCTCCGTGAGAACAGTTTCTTGGGCTTTTTCCCAGACCCGACGCTTCGGCTATCGGCGGAGGATGTCCTTCTATTTGGTAATGCAGAGGTTTTTCGCGGTCTGCTGTTCAACGTAGCCCCGTTGGCTCATGCATTGTTCTTTCCGTTCATCGCGGCTTGCATTGTGCCGTGCTTTGTCAGTTCGGGCTTTATTGAGGAACCGTGGGGGCTGTCGGAGGCTCGGGGAGGGAAGCGTGTGTGCGCTATCGTTGCGCGAGTGGTGCTGTCTTCTTTTGCCCTTTTGAGCGCGTTTGTCCTGTCGAGTGTCGTTTTGTACTGTCTTAACTGCGTAATCGTTTTGGATGCTCGGCAGTATTTCGACCTGCATGTATTTTGCTATCGACTTCTTCTGGCGAGTGTCGTCTGCCTTGCATACGTGGTCTCTTGCGTGATCGTTGTTTCCTATTTTGGGTCCGGCTTCGGTCCGATTGGCATGCTGTTGCTTGTCAACGTCGTAGCGATCTACATACAGCTCGGGACCAATTCCATGCTTCCGCTTCCAGCCTCGATGCTCATGTGGATTTGTGGCGTGACCCCGTTGGGGAATAGTCAATGCATTTCGATTCTAATTGACTGCCTAATAAACGTAGCAAGCGTTTTTGCCATTTGCTTTACCGTCGACCGATTGCGGTCGAGATTTCTTTGATTGTTTGTGAGGGAAAATCATACCGAGCATACCAAATACAGGGGGGCGGGCACCGTGGCTGGTGTCCGCCCCCCCCCAGGCATGGAAGGTTTAGGTCTGGGTGACTCGCGAGCTAGCGGGCCAGCTTAACCTTTGCGCTGCCTCGACAATCGACTTCCACAGGTTAAAGCCGGTCTCGAGCGTCTGCCAGGTGTACTCGGGATGCCATTGCACGCCCAGGCAGAAAGGCTGGCCTTCGACCTCGATGCACTCGGGAACGCCGTCGGTTGCCTTGGCGACCAAGCGCGTGCTTTTACCCAGACGATCGACGCAACAGTGGTGTGCGGAGTTGGTCTGGATTAGCCTGTGCCCGCCAACCGCGCGTTCCAGCAGCGAGCCCGGCACGACCTCGACGGGGTGCACGGGATCTTTGAGCACGTGTGTGTGGCGCCACTGCGTGCGACCCTCGCGCGCACCCAAGCTCGGCACGTCCATGCACAGGGTGCCGCCGGTGGCGACGTTGAGCAGCTGCGTGCCGCGGCAGGTGGTAAAGAGCGGCTTCTTGGCGCGGAGTACCTCGCCGACCAGCTTAAACTCAAAGCTATCGCGAATCTCGCAGCAGAGGGTGGGGTCGTAGGGTCGATCATCGCCCCAGCGCTTGGGGTTGACGTCCGGGCCGCCGGGAATGGCGATGCCGTCGGCGATATCGACGTAATGACGGATAACCTCAATGTCCTCGGTGATGGACATCTGCAGCGGCAGACCGCCGGCGGCAAGGATGGCATCGACAAAGACACTTGCGATCTCCTCGTTGGGGGAGAGCGTTTCGCTCAAAAACGGCTTCGCCTCTTCCCAGCGCGGCGCGACGAGGATGAGTGGGCGGTCGGCGGGGGCGCCGTCGACGTGCGGGGTGTAGGACGATGAGGTACGAGTTCCGCTCATAGGTGTAGCATTCGAGTTAGGATGGGCGAGGCGGGCGGGGGGGCGGGCGGGCG
>URTW01000007.1 GCA_900550815.1 uncultured Collinsella sp. | reverse complement strand
CGATACACGTCAGGTGGCGGTTGCCAGGCGGCTGTGCGCTGCGGTGCGTCGATTGTCAACGACGTGACGGGCTTCACCGATCCCAAAATGGTTGAGTTCGTTAAGACGAGCACCTGCGGCGTCATCGTAATGCACGCCGGCGAGGTCGCCGCACCCGCACGCACGCACGCGACGGTGCAGCGTGATACCTCGGCTGCGGCGTTTGTTGCCGAGAAGGCACGCGAAGCGGCTGCCGAGGCCGCGCGCGAGGCCGAGAAGCCGGCCCGTCGCCGTCGCGGCAAGTTGCTGGGCGAGCCCAAGGTTGAGGCCAAGCTTCCGGGCGGTGTGGTACAGCCCTCACTGCCGTTTGGCGAGCCGGAGCCCACGTCCGAGCCTGCAACCGAGCTGGGGCAGGAGACGCCGGCCGCCGAGCAGGCTGCTGCCGCCGAGACCGTCGCGCCCGCGCCCGAGGCCGCGCCCGAGGCCACCGAGGCCGCATCGGAGTCCAATGACCGCCTGGCCGCCATGATGCGCCGCAGCGCCCGCCGCGAGGAAGCCTACGTGCCCACCTCGCAGCTCCGCCGCTTCACCCTGCCCGATTCGGCGCCCATCATGCGCCGCGTCATGGGCTTTCTGTCCGACCAGGCCCGCACGCTCATCCATGCCGGCGTGTCGCGCGACCGCATCTGCATCGATCCTGGCCCGGGCTTTGGTAAGTCGGCTAACGAGGACATCGTCATCCAGCGCGAGACTGCCAAGATGGCGTCACTGGGCTATCCGCTCATGTGCGCCGTGTCGCGCAAGCGCTTTGTGGGCGCTATCTCGGGCGTGACCGAGGCCGCCGCGCGCGATGCCGCCACGTTTGGCGTGTGCCTGGGCGCCATCCAGGCCGGTGCCAACATCGTGCGCGTGCACGACGCCGCGGGTTTTGCGCAGTTCCTGAACGGCTACTGGGCGGTTGCCAAGCCGCAGCCGCGCCGCGCGTTTGTGGCCGTGGGCTCCAACCTGGGGCATCGCTGCGACAACATCCGCGCCGCACGTGAGATGATCGCCGAGATTCCACTTACCTGCGTGTCCAACTCCTCCAAGATTTACGAGAGCGAGCCGGCCTACGAGACGCGCCAGGACGCGTTTGCCAACGCCGTCATCGAGATCAAGACCGAGCTGGCGCCGCTGGTGCTGCTCGACGAGCTCATGAAGATCGAGGCCGAGCTGGGGCGCGACCGCTCCAAAAAGGCCAAGGCCAACGGTCCGCGCACCATCGACCTGGACCTGCTGTGGATGGACGGCGAGACCCACGGCGGCAAAAAGCTGCGCCTGCCGCATCCGCTGATCGGCGAACGCGACTTTGTGCTGGTGCCGCTCGAGGACCTGATGCACGACCCGGCGCGGTTCTTCCGCTACAACGGCGTCGAGGTCAAGGAGCCCGAGGACCGCGTGGGCCATATCGTGGGCGAATTGGGGCGTATGTAGATGATCGAGATGAACGCTGTTGCCGCCGGTACCGAGCTTGACGCCGCGCGCGACGCGGGCCGCGAGGGTGCGTCCGCGGGCTGGTGCGCGTGGAGCGCGGGCGATGCTGCGCTGACGTTTTCGCTGATCGTGCGCCCGGACGTGAACATGCATGCCTTCCACGGCCTGCCGTTTGTGGCTGCGATGGGCATGATGGACGCGCTCGTGGGCACGGCTTCGACGCCGGGGTTGGGCCTTGCCGGTAAGGTGGGTATCCAGTGGCCGAGCGATATCGTGTGCGGTGCGCCTGCGTTTGAGACGTCGCTCGCGCGTGCTGCCGTCAACGGCGGTGCCGCTGCTGCGGGCATGTTCGGTGCCGTGACGGTGGATATTGAGCGTTCGGCGCTGGGCGAGCTTGGTGTGGACGTGGCTGACGAAGCGCTGGTCGAGACGCTGGCCGCCGCCGTGCTGGCCCGCGTGGACGCTTGGGCGGTTGTTGCCAACACGCCGCAAGGCGCCGCAGGGCCGCTGGCTCCCGTGCTGGGCGAGTACTTCGACATGGTGCCGCTGCTGGGCCGCCAAGTTGCGGCGGTGTCGCCCAACGGCCTGCCGCTTGCGGTCGGTGTGTTTGCAGGCCTGGACATCTGGGGCCGCGCGACCATTAAGACCGATGCCGGCGAGCGGGAGTTTCCGCCCGAGGCCGTACGGATTCGCGGACTGTAACGCGAGGCGCCAGCGCTCAAAGATAGACATGACAACAAGACCCTCCTCGGCCTGTGCCGGGGAGGGTTTCGCCTATCTGGGGAATGGGTTGCCAGCGCCCTATTCCTCAAAACTGAAAAATTTTCGTTTTTGAGGAATAGGATTAAGGCAGCTCGGTCTTTCGCGAGGTATATTCGCTATAGAGCCTATTCCTCAAAACTGAAAAATTTTCGTTTTTGAGGAATAGCGATAAAAGACCGCGAGGAGGCCCCAATGAAACTCATCAATAGAACGTCATATATGGACACGTTGACGAGCCTTATTGGCGTGCCGGACATCAAGGTCATCACGGGCATCCGTCGTAGCGGTAAATCAAAATTGCTCGAGGCCCTCCGCGATTACGTGGAGGCAAATCTGTCCAATTCGAATGTCATCCATATCAACTACAACCTCGATGAGTTCGAGAATCTGCTCGAGTATCACGCGCTGCTCGCCTATGTAAAAGAGCATCGAGTGTCCGGCAAACAAAACTTTCTGCTTATCGATGAAGTTCAGATGTGCGACGGTTTTGAGCGTGCGATCAACAGCCTCCACGCATCCGAGCAGTACGACATATTCATTACCGGATCGAATGCCTTTTTGCTGTCGAGCGATCTGTCGACGCTCTTTACGGGGCGTACGTTTGAGATCGAGGTTTTCCCATTCTCGTTTGAGGAGTATCGACTCTATGGCGACGAGGGCGAGGTCGACCGCGACTTCGATGAGTACGCGAGAACCGGCGGTATGTCCGGCTCCTACCCTTATCCACTGCAGGAGCAGCGTTATCAATATCTCTCCAATGTCTTCAAAACGCTCATCGTGAGAGATATCGTGCAGCGGCATAACGTGAGAAACGAATCGGCGCTGCTGCGCATTGCCGATTACATGATGGACAACGTATCCAACATAACGTCGGCACGTAACATTACGGATATTTTGAACGCGGATGGGCTAAAGATAACGAACAAGACGGTCGGCACGTACATGGGGTACCTGTGCGATGCGTTTGCCTTCTATAAAGTTCGTCGGTACGACATCCACGGCAAAAAATACCTTAAGAGCGGCGAGAAGTATTACCTGGCAGACCACGCGTTCAAATACGCGCTGCTCGGTACACGTGATATGGATTGGGGACGCGTATACGAGAACATGGTGGCAATCGAGCTGCTGCGCCGCGGATACGAGGTATACGTCGGCGTGCTCTATAAAAAGGAAATAGACTTTGTAGCAATCAAGCGAAGCGAGAAGCTCTACATTCAGGTGAGCGACGACATCAGCTCGGATAAGACATTTGAACGCGAGATTTCACCACTGCTGAGCATTGGCGACGCGTACCCCAAGATGATTCTCGCCCGCACGCATCACGAGGCCACGGACCGCAATGGGGTGCAGATCGTGGACCTGGCGAGGTGGCTGTGCGACGAGGCCTAGCAGAAAGCCCTATTCCTCAAAACTGAAAATCTTTCGATTTTGAGGAATAGGCTTGGCGAGCATTTGCGGGGACTGTGGCATCGGGCGTGCTTGACTTAAGCCCCTACTCTATCCCAGCTCTTGCATGCGGCGGTAGATTTCGCAGATACCCTTGATGGTGAGCTGTCCGTCGACCACGTCGAAGGCGTCGGTCGAACCGGCGACGATGCTGGCGAGACCGCCCGTGGCGATAACGGTGGCATCCTCGCGGCCCAGCTCGCGCTTCATGCGCGCGACCAGGCCCTCAGCCATGGCGGCGGCGCCCGTTACGGCGCCGACCTTGATGCACTCCTCGGTATCGCGGCCGATGGCGTGCTCGGGCGCCTCGAGCGGCACGCTGGCGAGCTTGGCGGCACGGGCGGCAAGCGCGTCCATGGAGATGCGAATGCCCGGCGCGATCGCTCCGCCAATGTAATAACCGTCCTCATCGATGACGTCGATATTGGTCGCGGTGCCAAAGTCCACCACGATTGCCGGCGCGCCGTAGAAAGTCTCGGCCGCAACGGCGTTAGCGACGCGATCAGCGCCTACGGCCTGGGGACGCGCCGCGCGCAGCTTGGTCACCGCGGCCGTCTGCGGCCCAATGACGATGGCGTCTGCGGCAATGCGGTCGGCCACGGCGTGCCATTCGCGCGAGAGCTGCGGCACCACGCCCGCAAAGGCGATCGCGTCGACCGCATCGAGCGAAAGGCCGTACATCTTAAAGAAACCCATCAGGCGCACATGAATCTCGTCGGCGGTATAAGAGCGGTCGGTGGGCATGCGCCACGACTGCACCAGCTCGTCTCCGTCAAACAGGCCCATGGCCGTCTGCGTGTTTCCCATATCGATAGCGAGCAGCATGTCTACTCCCGGTGTTGGCATAAAAGGACGCGCACCATTGTATACGTGCCGTCGACGGCGCTCGGCTGCGATTCGTTTACGGTGATAGGGGCTGAGTGGTTAAATATGAAGGAATTATGCTCCACGAGATTTTCCTTGCCGTTTACCGAACTCCCGCGTAATATTCTTTCTTGCGCACATGAGGCGCCCAGACATTGCGGGGTGGAGCAGTCTGGTAGCTCGCCGGGCTCATAACCCGGAGGTCGTAGGTTCAAATCCTGCCCCCGCGACCAAGAACTTGCAGCTCGTCGGCCTAGCCGGCGAGCTTTTTTGTTATTTCGGGACCGTGTTTTCGGTCCAATTCTCGGCCTCTCAATCAAAGATCTCGATCTGTAACATCTAGACCCGATTTGGGCGGCTAGGTGTTACAGATCGAGATATACCGGTGGGTTGGGTCGTGTTTGTCTAAATCTGTAACACGAGGGACGGATTTTGCCGAGTTGTTGTTATAGATTGAGATTTTCTAGCAGGTGGGTTTGGTTTGTCTCGATCTGTAACAGGTAGGGGTCAAAAGTGGGTCTAGCTGTTACAGATTGAGATTGTTGAGGTTGGGTCGAGGGGAATATCTCGATCTGTAACAGTAAGACCCAGTTTTGCCGCGTAACTGTTACAGATTGAGATAAACCGGCGGGCCGCCCTGCCCCATCCACCTGCCGCTACCTGCTGTCCGCCGATTTCCGTTGCGCTGTTGTATTCCCATGCCATATCCTCTAGACAACTACGCGGCATCATCGCCGCCGCGCCTACAAGAGAGGAATGTCCATGACCACACCTGCATCCAAGCTGCTCCAGCCCATTACGGTTGGCCCCCTTGAGCTCAAGAACCGCATTATGTTCCCGCCGTTGACCACCGGCTACGAGGAGCGTGACGGCTCCATTGGCGAGCGCAGCCTGGCTTTTTACGAGCGCTTGGCCCGTGGCGGCGTGAGTT
Organism: uncultured Collinsella sp.; assembly: GCA_900550815.1. Taxonomy (GTDB): domain Bacteria; phylum Actinomycetota; class Coriobacteriia; order Coriobacteriales; family Coriobacteriaceae; genus Collinsella. The sequence continues at coordinate 16,132 of URTW01000007.1, read as the reverse complement.
ACATCGTCATCGGCGACGTTGCTCCCGTCATGACCGCAAGCCCCACGCCCAAGCTGGCGACCGACGCCCAAATCCCCACGTTTAAGGCCCTGGCCGATGCCGTCCACAAGCACGGCGCCAAGGTCGCGCTGCAGCTGTTCCACCCCGAGTACGACGTGCCCGGTGTCGGCCGCATGGTCATGGGATCCATGGCTGCCGCCAAGGCCGCGCAGGAGGCCAAGGCCGCCGGCGACGAGGAGACCTTTGCCGCCAAGATGGCCGAGTCCAACGAGATCCGCAACCAGGCCTACGCCAAGCTGCATCACGACATGCAGCACTTTGTGAACGAGGCGAGCGTAGAGCAGCTCACCCAGATCAAGGAGGCCATCGCTGCCTCGGCCGCTCGCGCGCAGCAGGCCGGCATCGACGCCATCGAGGTCCACGGCGACCGCTTGGTGGGTTCGCTGTGCTCGGCCATCCTCAACCAGCGCACCGACGAGTACGGCGGCTCGTTCGAGAACCGCGTTCGCTACGCGCTGGAGGTCGTCGCTGCCATTAAGGAAGCCGCGCCGCAGCTGATGGTGGAGTACAAGCTCCCCGTGATCATGGAGAACCCCGACGGCACGCCGCGCGGCAAGGGCGGCCTGCAGCCCGACGAGGCCTGCGAGTTTGCCAAGCTGCTTGAGGGCGCGGGCATCGACATGATCCAGGTCGCACAGGCCAACCACACCGGCAACATGGGCGACACCATTCCGCCCATGGGTGCCATGCCCTACAACTGGACGCTGCCCGTGGCCGAGCGCGTCAAGGCCCTGGTCTCCGTGCCGGTGGCAACCGTCGGCCGTGTTGTCTCGGTCGAGGCCGGCGAGAAGATTCTGGAAGACGGCGCAGCCGACATCATCGCCTATGGCCGCTCGCTCATGTGCGACCCCGACATTGCGCTGAAGGCCGCCACGGGCGAGCCCATCCGCGAGTGCCTCAACTGCAACAAGGGCTGCGTCGACGCGATTCAAAACCGCAAGTACATCTCGTGCGTGCTCAATGCCGAGAACGGTGACGAGGCGACCATCGCCATTAAGCCGGGCGAGGGCGACAAGAAGATCGCCGTGGTGGGCGGCGGTATTGCCGGCCTGGAGGCCGCGCGCGTGGCGGCCAAGCGCGGCTACGACGTGACCATCTACGAGGCGAGCGATCATCTGGGCGGCCAGATTGTGCTGGCGGCTGCGCCTCCGCGCAAGGACGAGATCATGCGCTCGGTCGAGTACTACGAGAAGATTCTGCCCGGCCTGGGCGTGAAGGTTGAGTTCAACCATGCCGCTACCGCTGAGGACCTCAACGCCGCCGACGCCGCGATTGTAGCTGTGGGCGCGCACGACGTGGTCATTCCCGTTCCGGGCGCCGATTCGGACAAGGTCGTCTCGAGCTGGGACGTGCTGGCCGGCAAGGTGGAGCTTACGGGCCGCGTCGCCGTCATTGGCGGTGGCCTGGTGGGCACCGAGACTGCCGAGTACCTGCTGCAGCACGGCTGCGAGGTGGCGATCGTGGAGATGCTCGACAAGATTGCCGCGGGCGAGTCCGAGACCATTCTGCCGCTGATTATGAGCGACTTTGCAGAGCACAACGTGGAGCAGCATGTTAAGACCCGCCTGACCGCCATTACCGACGAGGGCGTGGAGGCTGTTCACACCACCGAGGACGGCGCCGAGGAGCCGGTGAAGATCGCCTGCGATTACGTGGTGATGGCCGTGGGCTCCAAGGCCAACGCGTTTGACCTGGATGGCGTGACGGTGCCCGTGACCTGCGTGGGCGACTGCTCGGGTGAGCGCACCGCCGACATTGCGAGCGCCATTCGCACGGCGTATCACGCGGCCAACGAGCTGTAGTTGAACATCGCGGCCAGGCGGGGCGGTAGCACGGATCCGTCTCGCCCGGCTGTGTCCCGTCGGGTGTCAACCGGTGCGGGGCCTGCAAGCGCAGCAGGTCCCGCCCTTTTTGTTTTGCTCCGGTGGATGGCAATGCGCGGTAATCATGAGGAGTGAGGACGTCTACTGCCTCGCAGATCTCTCAAAATTATTGGGGGAGGGGTTAATAACTATATCCTCTATACCAAAGGACATAAAGAGATGCCAATTTTGTTGACAAGCGAATGACGATTAGCTGCGAGTCAGCTACCAGCGTAAATAATCGATAAAGAAATGTCGTAATTTGGTGCCAAATGCCCAGATAACGCCGCGTCTATTTTAATTAACTGCTTTGAGCAAACAGTAAAATGCTACTATCTAACTTGCACGTAAGAAAGCAGATTAACGGTTAAGGCTAAGAAGTGGCAGGTATGTCGGAAGCAACTAGGACTCGCACGCATGCGCCTGAGGTTAGGCAGCGCGCCGTCGAGATCCTCCAAGAGGGGGTCGGTCATCGCGCCCTCGCCGCGGAGCTTGGCATTCCCCAGGCCACGGCTCGTCAGTGGGCCCGCGCGTATGCCGTGGGCGGTGCCGACGCCGTTCTCAATGCCGGTTCGCATCATCACACCTATTCGTACGACGTAAAGCTCGCTGTGGTTAAGGACCGTCTGGAAAACGGCTTGACGGTTCGCGAGGCCATGAGCAAGCACAAGATTCCCAGCGAGTCTTCGGTCAAGGCTTGGTGCCGTCAGTACCGCGAGAGCGGCGAGTCCGCGCTGGTCGATAAGCCGCGCGGTCGCAAGCCGCGCGTTAAAAAGGCGGAATAGCAAACGGGATGGTGCGCCCACGGGGGCGCATTTTTCTTGCCGCGCCAACTTTTTGGACCGGCGCGAGCCTGTCGGGACATCCTCCAAAGTGGCCAATAAACCGCGCGCAGTGGCCCGCACGCCTGCCGCCACGGTAAGGAAACGTCGCCTCTCTGCTCCAAAGCGAACGTGCCCTTGCCCCGTACGCCTTAAACTCCCCAGTTGACCGAAAACCTGCCACCGCAACCTCGTAATTGAGCTATAACGTTAAACAATTGCAGCGTTTTTGCATGGGGGAGTGATGGTATGACGCTACTGTATTTCCTTACCCTGTTTCCGCTGGTACCGGCGCTGGGCATGCTGCTCGCGCGCGGTGACCGCGCCCGCGATGCGGTGGGGCTCATAGGCTCCGGCATTATTATGGCGGTGACAGTTGTAGTCGCCGTCATGTTTTTTGGCACGGGTCCGCAGAGCTTTGAGGTTGCCCCCGGCACCTCGCATGTGCTCTCGATCGTCAGCTCCGCCATCGACGTCATCCTGTGCGCCGTCATCCTGTACAACGCGTACAAATATAGGAACGCGCTCACCACGGTGCTCGGCGTAGTCCAGTTGGTGGGCTCGCTCGCCTTTGCAGCCATGACGCTGCCCGCGACCGAAGCCGTCACCGCAACCCCGCTCTACCTGGACTACATGAGTGTGATCATGGTCCTCGCCGTCGGTATCGTCGGCAGCCTTATCTGCGTGTATGCCTTGGGCTACATGAAGGACTTCCAGGCCCACGACGAGCACGAGGCCGCACTGCGCGGGCAGACCGCGCCCGACCGACGTCCGCAGTTCTTGGCGCTTATGTTCCTGTTCCTCTCGGCCATGTTCGTCATCGTGACGAGCGATAACCTTGAGTGGCTGTTCTGCGGCTGGGAAATCACCACTGTATGCTCGTTCCTCATGATTGGCTACACGCGCACGCCCGAGGCCATTAAAAACGCCTTCACCCAGATCATCCTCAACATGCTGGGCGGCATCGCGTTTTTGGTGGGCCTTATGTTCCTGCACGTCAACGGCATGCCGCTGACCATCTCGGGCATGATCGAGCTTTCCGGCTCCGGAACCGCGCAATCCGCGCTGTTGGTGATGCCGGTCATTCTGCTGTCGCTCGCCGCACTCACCAAGGCCGCACAGATGCCGTTCCACACTTGGCTGCTGGGTGCCATGGTTGCCCCCACGCCCACGAGCGCCCTGCTGCACTCGTCAACCATGGTCAAAGCCGGCGTGTTCCTGATGGTCAAGCTGAGCCCGCTCTATGCCATCTATCCTGTGACCGGCTTTATGGTCACGAGTGTGGGTGCCATCACGTTTTTGCTCGCTGCCCTCATGGCCATCTCGCAGAGCAACGCCAAACGCGTGCTCGCGTACTCCACCATTTCCAACTTGGGCCTCATCAGTGCCTGCTTGGGTGTCGGCGCGCCCGAGGCCGTATGGGCGGCCATCTTCCTGATCCTGTTCCACACGGTGGCCAAGTCGCTGCTGTTCCTGTGCGTGGGCACGGCCGAGCATCATATCGGCAGCCGCAATATCGAGGACATGGACGGTATGTTTAGCCGCATGCCGCACCTAACGCGTCTGATGATGCTGGGCATCATGGGCATGTTTGTGGCGCCGTTTGGCATGCTCGTGTCCAAGTGGGGTGCCCTGGTGGCGTTTGCCCAGACCGGCAACGTGCTCATGATCATGGTGCTGGCCTTTGGCTCGGCCGCGACGTTTTATTTCTGGGGCAAGTGGCTTGCCAAACTTTCGGGCGTCGACCCCACGGCTCAAAACGTTGAGGTCAATGTCCATAAGACCGAATGGATGGCGCTCAACACCATCGCCGCGCTGCTGATTCTGTGCTGCGTGGCGTTCCCGCTCATCTCGAGCGGTCTGGTGTCGCCTTACTTGGCCATGGTGTTTGGACGCGTGCCGTACGTTATTGGCAAGGACGCCATGTATCTGATGGTGGTTATCGTGGCGTTTATCGCCGTGGTGCTGCTGACTTCATTCCGCGTGAGCAACAAGCCGCACGTCAACGTGTACCTTTCGGGTGTGGGAACCGACAAATATCGCCATTTCCGCGGCTCGATGGGACGCGAGGTGAAGGCCGAAAAGCGCAATTGGTACTCGGAGGACGCCCTTGGCGAGAAGCGTATCGGCCCCGCGGGCAGCGTCGTGTGCTGCAGCATTATCTTGTTTGCGTTGCTGTGTTGCGCATGGATTGGGCCCGAGAGGCTTGCCATGAGCGCGCCCTCGGTGCTGCGCGGCAAGTATTTCGAAGGTTCGGGCGTCTTGGGCATCTTTATTGGTACCGTGGCGTTTGCCTTGCTGGCGCCGCTTGTGGGTGGCCTGATCGACGGCGTTGACCGCAAACTTTCGGCCCGTATGCAGGGCCGCGTGGGCCCGCACCTGCTCCAGCCTTTCTACGACGTTGCCAAGCTGCTGCGTAAGGCCCCCGCCAGCGTAAACACCATGGACGATACCTACATGGCCTGCGCGCTCATCTTTACCGTTGTGGGCGGCGGCATCTTTGTGTCGGGCTCCAACACGCTGCTGTGCGCCTTTATGGTTACGCTCGCCGCGATCTTTGTGGTGTTGGCGTCCGCCTCGACGCAAAGCCCGCTTGCCCAGGGCGGCGCCGATCGTGAGTTGCTGCAGGTTATGAGTTACGAGCCCGCCGTTCTGCTGATGAGCGTGGGCCTGTACCTTGCCACCGACAGCTTCGATTCCATCGCCGTGACGGGGCAGTCGGCCCCCATCATCGTGTACAGCGCGCCCATCTTCCTCGCGCTGCTCGCGGTGCTTACCATCAAGCTGCGCAAGTCGCCGTTTGACCTTTCGTACTCGCATCATGCGCATCAGGAGCTCGTCCAGGGCGTCGCCACCGAGATGAGCGGCGGCACGCTGGCCAAGATGACCCTTATGCACTGGTGCGAGACCGTGCTGTTTTTGATGTGGGTGGGCATGTTCTTTGTTTGGGACAACCCCGTGAGCTGGGTTGTAGCCCTGGTCGTGATGGCCGCGACGTATTTTGTCGAGGTGCTGATCGACAACACCTTCGCACGCAGCACCTGGCGCAGCTGCTTTAGGCTCGGATGGGGCGTGGCGTTGGTGTTTGGCCTGCTCAACCTTATGCCCATCCTCGTCGACGTGTTTATTTAGGAGGCGGCATCCATGGATCATAAAATGTCGCGCTCGCCGTGGGTTATTCATTACGACGGCTCGAGCTGCAACGGATGCGATATCGAGGTGCTGGCCTCGCTCACGCCGCTGTTCGATGCGGAGCGCTTTGGCGTTGTCAACACCGGCAACCCCAAGCATGCGGACATCTTTTTGGTGACGGGTTCGGTCAACGCTCAGAACCTGCCTGTCGTGCGCCAGATCTACAACCAGATGCTCGAGCCCAAGTGCGTGGTGGCGTGCGGCATCTGTGCGTGTTCGGGCGGCGTGTTCCGCGATGCCTACAACGTGATCGGCGGCGTGGACCGCGCGATTCCCGTGGATGTGTACGCGCCCGGGTGCGCCATTCGCCCCGAGACCGTGATCGATGCCATCGTGGAGGCGTGCGGCATCCTGGATCAGAAGGAGGCCGTGATGCGTGCCGGCGGCGACCCGCTCACCGTGGGCGGTGCCGCCACCTGGGGCGGTGGCGTTGGGCTGGGCGATAACGGGTTTGTGGCTGCGGGGGCCGGGGCTGACGGTGCCGGTGATACGCCTGCTGGGACGCCCGCCGCGCTCGTCGCTGGCGATGCACCTGCTGGGACGCCCGCCGCTGCAAAGGAGGCCGAGTAATGCAAAAGGCAATCTATACCACTGTCGGGGTCGACGAGCTCCTGCCGCATGTCCAGGCGCTCAAGGGCGTCGGCGCGCGCTTTGTGCAGATGCACGCCGAGCGCTGTGTGGACGACGGATCGTATCGCCTGGTCTATACGTTTATCAACGTCCGCGCTGCTCAGGAGCATATTGCGCAGGACGGCAGCTATGCGATTGAGAACCTGGTGGTTGAGGGAATTGATCAGTGCCAGGAGATTCCGTCCATCAGCTCGTATTACCCCGCGGTGTTCCCGTTTGAAAATGAGGCCCACGACCTGTTTGGTCTTGCCATTACCGACATGCAGCTCGACTTTAAAGGCTTTTTCTACCAGGTTTCGACTGCCGAACCCATGAGCGTTATCACGCCCGAGGTGAAGGCCGCACGCGAGAAGGCCATGAAGGTGCGTGCCGCTGCCGAGGCCAAGGCGCGCAAGGCCGCGGCCGAGAAGGCCGTCGCTGCCGCACCCGCTGCGGGGGAGGGCGCCGCGGGTGCCGGCGATGCTGCGAGCGCTGATGCCGCCCAGCCCGCTGCGGCTGCCGGCTCCGATGCTCAGCACGATGAGGCTGCTGCGAAGGCCGCGCTCAAGGCCGCCGAGATGGAGGCAAAGCTCGCCGCCATGGATCCCGAGAAGGCGGCCAAGGTCCGCGCGGCGCTTGCCGCAAAGGCCGCCCGCGACAAGCAGAAAAAGGAGGCGTAAGGTCCATGGCATATCGCTCCGTTATTCCGTTTGGCCCACAGCACCCGGTGCTGCCCGAGCCGCTTCATCTGGACCTGGTGATCGAGGACGACCGCGTTCTCGAGGCAATTCCGCAGATCGGCTTTGTGCACCGCGGACTCGAGAAGCTCACCGAAAAGCGCGACATGCATCAGTTTGGCTACATCGCCGAGCGCATCTGCGGCATTTGCGCCGTGGGCCACAGCTGCGGCTATGCCAGCGCCTGCGAGCGCATGCTCGACATCGAGGTGCCCGGCCGCGTGCAGTATATCCGCACCATTTTGCACGAGCTTTCGCGCATCCACTCGCATCTGCTGTGGCTGGGCCTGCTCGCCGACGCCTTTGGCTTCGAGGCGCTGTTCTATCGGTCATGGACCCTGCGCGAGCAGATACTCAAGATTTTTGAGAGCACTTGCGGCGGACGCGTGATTCTGTCGATTAACGAGATCGGCGGCCTTAAGCACGATATCGAGGACTCCGAGCTGGCGGGCATTGTCCAGACGCTCGATGCCATGCGTCCTGACTACGAGGCCCTGGTGCATACGTTTTTGGACGACAACAGCTGCGGCGAGCGCCTGCATGGCGTGGGCGTGATTAGCAAGAAAGACGCGCTGGAGCTTTCGATGGTCGGTCCGTTTGGGCGCGCATCGGGCGTGGATTACGACGTGCGCATGTTTGACGACGGTGCCTATGCGGATCTGGCTGCGTTTGAGCCCATCGTTGCTACCGATGGCGATTGCTATGCCCGCTGCCAGGTGCGCTGTGCCGAGGTCGCGCAGGCCATGGACATCATTAAGGAGCTTGTGGGCAAGATTCCGCACGACGGGATAGGCGGGCGCACCAAGCTTACACCGGCCGACGGCGCACGCGGCGAGGTTGTGATTGAGCAGCCGCGCGGCGAGGCGTATTACTATGTGCGCGGTAACGGCACCAAGAATCTGGACCGTTTTCGCGTGCGCACGCCGACGTCGCAAAACCTGGCGGGTCTGACGCATGCGCTGCAGGGCGTGCTCCTTGCCAACGTGCCCATGATTATCCTGACCATCGACCCCTGCATTAGCTGCACGGAAAGGTAGGCGCGGCATGAGTTTACTGACATTTGCCAAGACGGCCTTGGGCTCTATGGTCAAGCAGCCGGTCACGGTGTGCTATCCGCAGGAGAAGCTGACGGCGCCCGAACGCCTGCGCGGGCATATCGTTAACGACATGGACGTGTGCATTTGCTGTGGCATGTGCGCGCGCCGCTGCCCGGCGGGCGCGCTTGCGGTCGATCGCAAGGGTGGTACCTGGTCGATTGATCCGTACGCTTGCGTGGTGTGCGGCGAGTGCATCGAGAGCTGCCCCAAACACTGCCTGACTATGGACACCTCCCGCACTCCAGTCGCAGCGGACAAGACTCCCACAGTAGAAACCAAGCCGGAATAGCGCTGGAATAGGGGCCGGTGGGGCAAAAATGCCCCACCGGCCCCGCGCTTAAACGCGCGGTTGGGCTGCCACGAACAAAACTATGCCGGATTACGGGGCTGGATAGCGAACCTCCGACCATACAGAAAATCCCAAAAACAAAACCGCAGGTAGACTGCTTGCCGTTTTTCAATATTTGTGGGTATGGATGAGGGCTCCGACTTCAGCCCCGTAATCCGGCATAGTTTTGAAATGACACCATATTCGTAACAGCACTTGATCTCCCGTGGACAGAGGGAAACGGATCATTTTGGCCTCGCGAGGACATCCGTGTGGCCCGTTCGCCATGAAATGGGCCTATCTACTACGTTTGGGCGGCGTTCCTCAACCACGGCAAAAAATGCGAAAAGAAAACCGCAGGTAGAACGCCTGCGGTTTTTCGTAAAACACGGTTATGGTCAGGGGTATCGGGTTAAACGTAGTAGATGGGCCGGTTTCGTGGCGAGCGTTACCAACTGATCCCCCGGGGACGGAGGAAACGGATCATTTTGACCTGTTGGCTCCGAGTCGCACCCGTTTTCCTGCGAAAACCCTCGTGTCTCAACTTTGGTGAGACATTTGTCTCACGCCCAAAACCGAATCTGGAACGTGTGTCACCTGCCCAAATTGTGTCTCATTCCGTAACTTTAGGCTGATGCAAGGTCTGAGCCTGCGAGAAGGGAGACGCGATGAGTAAGTACACGAGGGGTCTCTTGGCGGTGATACTGGCCGTAGTGCTGGTGTTGCCGGCTGCAGCATTTGCCATGCTGCCCGAGGCCAACGCCAGGTCCAGCACCGGTATGGACGGACCGACAATGACCGGAAAGGTCGTCGACCCCGATACCAGCGGACGCTGGGAAATCTGGGCGGCAGGCCACGGCGGCAATAAGGTAACGACCCAAAACGTCGGCCGAATCTGGACCGATAAGACGGTCAAGGCAACCGGGGAAAACGAAGAGTCGGACTTTTTGACCACGCTTTCGGCGATGTCCTCGACATCTAATTCAACCGTGACAGTCACCACGCCACTCGACATCGCGATGGTGCTGGATGCCTCCGGCTCGATGGATGATCCTATGGGTGGCGGAGATTCCACCAAGCGTATCGATGCACTGAAGAGCGCTGCGAACAGCTTTATCAATACCATCGCCAAACAAAACGAGGCTATCGAGGGCGTTGATAGGCAGCATAGGGTTGCCATTGTTAAGTTTGCGGGTGATAAGACTGATAAGGTCGGCAATGACACGTACTATCAAGGCCAATACAAGTACAACCACTCGCAGGTAATGAAGGGTTTGACCGATTGCTCTGGCGGCAACGTGAAAGTTCTTGAGGATACAGTTGCTGGAATCAAGCCAAGCGGTGCCACGCGTGCCGACAATGGTCTGGAGCTGGCCGGGGATATCACTTCTGGTCGCGCAGATGCCAAGAAGATCGTTGTGTTCTTTACCGACGGCAAGCCAACGAGCTACAGCGAGTTTGATTCTGGCGTCGCCGATGCTGCCGTGACGGCTGCCAAGAACATGAAGGACAGCAAGGCCACCGTTTATACCATCGGCATCTTTAGTGGAGCGGACCCCGCTGCCGATCCCTCGAAAAAGGGGACAAGCGACGTCAACAAGTTTATGCACGCCGTGTCGAGTAATTATCCCGATGCCACGTCGTATGCGAGCGACGAGCTTGGCACACGCGCGGAAAACTCCGACTACTACAAGTCGGCGACCAATGCAGAAGAGCTCAAGAAGGTCTTCGACGACATCTCACAGGCCATCACATCGGAGCCGCCTTATCCGACCGAAATCCATAAGGGCTACGACGAGACCAAGTCCGGCTACATCACGTTTACCGACGAGCTGGGCGACTTTATGCAGGTCGACGGATTTACCGAAGTCGTCATCAACGGCACGCCGTTTACCAAGACGGACAAAACGGTCAATAAAGAAACCAATACCGACACCTACGAGTTCACCGGCAAGGCAAAAGACCTGCTCATCACCGTGCAGCGCGCCGGCGATGACAATCCCCGGAAGGGCGATATCGTAACGGTCAATATTCCTGCGTCGTTGATTCCGCTGAGTCACTTTAAGACCGTAGACGGCAAGCTTTCGGTCGACAGCGCTCAGCCTATCCGCGTGAAGTACACCTCGAGCGTGAAGAGCACTGCGCTCGACAACCTGTTTACGCCTGAGAAGGTAACGGGGCTCAAGGATTACATCGAGAACAATACGACCGTTGCCAACAGCGCCAAGACCGTGAGTTTCTACGCGAACAAGTGGGCTGCCGGCGATCTGGGCAATACGGTTGCGACCTTTGAGCCGGCCGACACCAACCGCTATTACTACTTCCAGAAGCAGACTCCCATTTACACGGACAAGGGTTGCACGCAGCTCGCAAAGAATTCGCTGGCAGATACCGGCACCTATTACTACAAGGATGAGTTTGAGGAGCAGGGCGAAAACGGCGAGGCCAAGCCCGCCTCTGCCGTCATCGAGTTTATCGGCGGCGACGCTGCGAAGTTTGACGGCGCGATTGTTCCCGATGAGAACGGTAACTTGGTGTTTACTGTGGGAACCGCACGCCTGGCCTTTATCGACGAGCTCCACACCACCAAGGGCAGCGTGGGCGGCAACAGCACTGGTACCGCGACCGACGTTCTCAACCCCAAGTGGAACAACGTGTCTGCCAAGGCGACCGCGACGCATGTCAATTCCTACCTGGGCAACAACGGCAAGATCAGCTTTGCGTATGACATGACGCCGGCAATGGTGAACACCAAGGCCAGCTTTGGCCTGACCAAGGTGCTCGAGGGTCGCGACTGGACGAATGCTGACGCGTTTGAGTTTGGCCTGACATCCGAGAGCGGCGCCCCGATGCCTGCGGCTAGGACTGCGACCGTGCGCAAGGCTGACCTGGACCAGGGCAAGGCTGCCATCGACTTCGGCACGATCGAATACACCGAACCTGGCACGTACGTCTACAAGGTCAGTGAAAAGCATGCCGGGACCACGATTGACGGCATCGCCTACAGCAAGAACGTCGCGGAGATCACCGTGACGGTAACGCCCGACAAGAAGGGTGAGCTGAGCGCTGGCGTGAAGGTGACCTCGGGCGAGGCCGAGTTCAAGAACGTTTACGCCACGAATCCTGTTGAGTCCAGCGTCACCGACCAGATTACCGTGACCAAGTCTCTGACCGGGCGTGACCTTACGGCCGACGAGTTCAGCTTTGAGCTGCTCGAAATCATTGACAAGGAAGTTAAGCCTGTCGAGACCGTTAAGAACGCCGCCGACGGCAAGGTGACGTTCAGTGCCATCAAGTACACCGAGATCGGCCAGCACACCTACAAGCTGCATGAGGTTAAGGGCAACGCCGGCGGTATTGACTACGATGACGCGTTCTACACCATCGTGACGACCATCGCCGATAACGGCAAGGGCCAGCTGGTTGCCACGCACGAGCTGAAGGACGCCAAGGACGTCAAGAGCATCGAGTTCAAGAACGCCTACACCACGAATGCTGCCGAGGCATCGCTTGCGGGCATCAAGAACCTGCAGGTCGTCGACGGCTTGACCCCGGCTGACATTACCGGCAAGTTCACCTTTACCGTGACCGGTGAAGAGGGCGCACCCATGCCCGCGAACGCGAGCGTGACCAATGATGCCAAGGGCAAGGTCGACTTTGGCAAGATCACCTTTACGCTCGACGACCTTAACAAGGCTCTGGGCGAGAAGCCCGAGAAGCGCAAGCACACCTTTACCTACACCGTGACCGAGTCCGGCGAGGTCGCTGGTGTGACCAACGACGCCAAGCTGTCGCGCGGGGTTTCCTTCACCGTGACTGATGACGGCAAGGGTAATCTGATCGTATCCCGCAAGCCGGACGGCGATGTGGCATTTACGTTTACCAATACCTATAACGTGACGCCTGTCGAGACGAGCGTCACCGACCAGATCACCGCGACCAAGGTCCTGATCGGGCGCGACCTCAAGGAAGGCGAGTTCTCCTTTGAGCTGGTCGAGGGCGACGAGGTCGTCGCCAAGGGCACCAACGCTGCCGACGGCACGATCGCCATGGACAAGATTGCCTACATCAAGCCCGGCAAGCACACTTACACGTTACGCGAGGTCAAGGGCGGAACCACCAGCAAGGGCATCACCTACAGTGACGCCAAATACACTATCGAGACCACCATCACGGACAACGGCGACGGCGCCCTCAAGGCTGAGCATGTCCTGAAGGACGCCGAGGCTGCGACCTTCGAGAACACCTACAGCGTGACCCCGATCGACGCAGAGCTCGACTTTGACCTGAGCAAGGCCATCGTCGGTCGCGACTGGACGGACTCCGACAAGTTCAGCTTTACCATCACCGCCCCCGAAGGCACCCCGCTGCCCGACCCCGCAACCGTAACTGTGAGCAAGAAGGACGCGAAGGATGGCATCGCCGCCATCAAGTTCGGCAAGATTCGCTACACGGCTGCCGGAACCTACAAGTACGAGATCCGCGAGAACGCGGGTAATACGGTCGGCATGACGTATGACTCCCACGTCGCGACCGCCGAAGTAACCGTGACCGAGGACGGCGAGGGCAAGCTGACCGCCAATGTCACCAAGAAGGAAAATGGACGCTTTACCAACACGTACCGCACTGAGCTTAACTACACCGCTGCCGGCGGTCTGTGGCTCAGCAAGTATCTGGACGGCCGCCCCATGACCGAGGGCCAGTTCGCCTTTACCGTGACACCAGCTGACTACGCTTCGGCTCGCGCGCTCGGTCTGCTGCCCGGGGCTAATAGCTTCAAGTCCCCCGCAGCGGCAGAGGCAACGGTCGGACTGATCGACATTCTGGCTGGTCATGAGGTTAAATTTACGCAGGCTGACGCCGGCAAGACCTTCAAGTACACCGTGGCCGAAAAGAACGACGGCCAGCCCGGTTACACCTACGATGACGCCGTACGCACGGTGACGATCGCCATCGCCGACGACACCGCCGGTACGCTCACTGCTACGACGACCGTCTCTGGTGGTCCCGAGGGCACGCATGAGACGGTCCACAAGAGTGGCGAGAACAAGGTCGAGAAGGCCCTGGTACCGTTCCACAACAGTTACAGCGCTACGACCAACACGCCTGGTGGCACCGCTGCTCAGGTCGTTGCCACCAAGACTCTGGCCGGTCGCCCGATGGCCGACGGCGAGTTCTGGTTCGGCATCGCCTATCAGGGTGAGCTTGTGGCATACGAAAACCTCAAGCCCAATATCGGCGGGCACGTGAGCTTTGATACGCTGCACTATGACACTAAGATGCTTGCTAATCTTGAGGCTGCTGGGCTTGCCCATCGTACCGACAAAGACGGTAAGCTCGCTTGGACCATTAACTACACGGCCTACGAAGATTTATTCGGGCTGCCGAATGGCGTTTCCGCTACAACGTGGAGCTTTGGCTTTAAGGTTATCGTCGTCGACAACGGTGACGGTACCCTGACGGCAACGGTCGACTACGGCGGCGTCGAGCCCTTGTTCGAGAACGTCTACGGCGCCGACGCCGTGGATGCCGCGCTCACCGGTACTAAGAAGCTCCAGGTTGCCGAGGGCCTGACCCCGGCTGACATCACGGGCAAGTTCACCTTTACCGTGACCGCCGACGAGGCAGGTGCCCCGATGCCCGAGCGTACGACCGTAACCAACGACGCGGCCGGCAACGTGGACTTTGGCAAGATCCACTTTACGCTCGAGGACCTCAACCGCGCCCTGGGCGTGACGGACGATGCGACCGATAAGGCCGAGGCGGACGAAGCTGACGAGGCTGAGGCCGACGAGGCAGAGGCTGAAGAGGCCGACGCCGGCGCTGATGCCGACACCGACGAGTCCAACGACGAGTCCGAGCCCGCAGCCCCCACTGATCCGCGCTCGCACACCTTTACCTACACGGTGACCGAGTCCGGTAGCGCCCCTGGCGTGACCAACGATGCTAACGCTACGCGCAAGATTTCCTACACCGTGACTGACGACGGTGCCGGACATCTGAGCGTCATGTACGAAGGCGATGACGGTGCGGCCTTCACATTCACCAACGCCTACAGCGTGACGCCCACCGATTCTTCCGTGACCGATCAGGTCAAGACGGTCAAGCGTCTGACCGGCCGCGACCTTGCAGCTGGCGAGTTCACGTTTGATCTGCTCGAGGACGACGTGGTTGTCGCAAGCGGCACCAACGACGCCAACGGCACTGTGACACTGAGCCCGATCCGCTACGAGGCACCTGGCACGCACACGTACACGCTGCGCGAGGCTTGCCCCAACGCGCTCGGCCTGTACAAGGGCGTCACCTATGACGGCACGACCTACACCGTCGTGACCACCGTTTCCGACAACGGCGACGGCACGCTGACCGCTACGCACAAGCTCGAGGGAACCACCGAGTCGGCTGGCTTTACCAACAAGTATCACGCCATGCCTACGCAGGTTTCCATCGGCGCTATCAAGGTGCTCGAGGGACGCGAGCTCAAGAAGGACGAGTTCAGCTTTAAGCTCGTTGGCGAGGACGTTGAGTCCACCGTCACCAACGATGCCGACGGCAAGATCAATTTCGACAAGTTCGAGTACGACGAGCCCGGTACGTACGTCTACACCATCAGCGAGGTCAAGGGCGACGAGGCCGGTATGACCTACGACAAGTCCGTCTTTACCGCGACCGTCAACGTGGTCGATGACGGCGAGGGCAGCCTCAAGGCAAGCGTCGCCTTTGCCGAGGGCGACAAGAGCGCCGAGGGCATCGTGTTCAACAACACGTACAAGAAGCCCGAGACGCCCGTGCCGACGCCCGATCCCGGCACGCCCAAGACCGTGACGAACATCGTCAAGACGGGCAAGGGTTTCCTGCCCACCACAGGCGACCAGCAGGCTGCTGCTCTGCTTAAGGCAATTGTCATCGCCATGGCCGGCGTCGGAGCCCTGGTCTGGGGTATCCGAAAGCGCTAGGCACGTCGACAGCGCCCGGGGCCAAAAGGCCCCGGGCGGCCGGTAGGGCTAAATCTCGACCTACTCCTACCCCCAGCCACCACGGAGGCGTCTCCCTCCTCCGTGGCGGCGCTTTTGTGCGTAGGCGAGAAGGGTTCGCCACGAAACCGGCCCTTCTACTACGTTTAGCCCCTTACCCCCAACCATGCCAAAAACGCGAAAACAAAACCGCAGGTAGAACGCCTGTGGTTTTGTTCAAAACGAAGGTATGGTCATGGGTATCGCGTCAAACGTAGTAGATGGGCCGATTTCGTGGCGAGCGGTTCCGGCTGATCCCTTGGGGACGGAGGAAAACGGATCATTTTGGTCCCGCGAGGCTGGCGGAGGCACTCGTCCAGGGCCGCCCGAACAAAACTATGCCGGTTTACGGGGCTGAGCCATGAGTTCCCAACCATACCGATATTCGTGAAAATAAAACCGCAGGTAGACAA